>CAYJUR010000001.1:0-23259 GCA_964373405.1 uncultured Methanosarcinales archaeon
TATAATTGGAATTGCACAAACAAATTTTTGGAGAAACCAAAAAAGATATATATGGAAAATATAGGAATTATGATGTAAGAGTTGGTTCTTATGTAGCAGTTGATTGGCAAGAAGTTAAAAAGAATATGGACGAATTAATCAAATTTATTAATAGCTCTAAACTAAACGCAGTCGAACTTTCAGCAAGAGCCCATTATAGGTTTGAAAAAATTCATCCTTTTGGAGACGGAAATGGAAGAATTGGAAGACTAATTATGAACCACATTTTGTGGCACAAAGAATATCCTATACTAATTATTGAATACAAAAAGAGAATGACGTATTATAAAGCTTTAGAAAAAGATGAAGAAGGATTTGTTAATTATTATTTGAAAAGATATTTGGGAGTGCATAGAAGTAGATATTAACCCCACAAACTCACAAAAACAAAGTTTTTGGGAGTTCGACAACTTCGTTGTCATAACTTTTAAATACCCAATCCATCACTCCAAATCTCATTAACAGTATAAGAGATTTTTTCTTTATTAAGAAACTGCAACAATTCGTTCTTATTTTTTACAGGAACAATTATAACACCATCAAAACGCATACCATTTAGATTTTTAACTATTCCTTTTGTCTCATACACTTTTTTACCAACTCTCTGTTTATAACCATACAATTTTCGCCATAAAGAAACTTGTTTGCTTTTATTGAATTTTTTAAAAGAAGGTTTTACTAACAAATAATATTCTACATTTTCTGGAACATCTTTAAATTTTCCATAAAGAATTATTCCATCACTTATGACATCCCTCTTTAAATTCCATTTATTAAAATTTCCAACATTAATAGAAATTGAATTTTTTAGACCTTTTAAAATCCATCTTTTATGAATTTCAGATTCATTAAACATCTTAAGCAACTTCTCAATATCTTTTTCAATATTCTTTTTTGTGTCAACAAAAATATCAATATCACTTTCATCATCAAAAAAATTTCTAGCAACAGAACCAAATAAAATAATCCTATCAATATCTTTATTGAATTCGCTATCCAAAATAAACGAAACAAAACTTGCAGTATATGAAATCAAACTTTCCCGTTTCATTTTTTCATCACACCTTCTAATTCTAAAAATAATTTAATTGCCAACTCTGCATTAGGTGTTGGTTTCTCTGCACCATACGATAATTTTTCGCACAAATTCTCTAGTTCAACTAACTTTGTTATTATTTTTTGTTTATTTTCAAAATCTGGCAACTTAGAACCAACATTAGGACTCTTAAACCATCTATGATTGAGTTGAAAACCTTCATCAATTATTTTTCGCTTGTGAAGGAATATGGCGAAAAGATCTAATGCAGCTCTTGAAGTATGCAAACCTATAGTTCTTTGAGATTTTTCTAATCCTTGGATTTCCAAAGCCCATTTGAATATGATTTTTTTGTGCTCTTCAAGGGATTTTTCATGCTCGTCTGTTCTCATAATCAATCAATATGTTACCAAGTATATAAAGATTATGTTTTGAAGTAACATATGTTACCAAATAAACTAATTTTATGTTAGTTTATCACATAAAATAAACAAGGAATAACCAAATATCTTTATATAGGGAATACTATTACTTCTACATATGGAAGACTACCAAAAGAAACTCAGCGCTTTTCTCTCAGACAACGGATTTATATGGGGGCCTGAACCAGAGATTTATGGAGGAATTGCAGGATTCTATACATACGGACCTTTAGGGAAATTACTAAAAAACCAAGTAGAAAATAATATAAGAAAAGTTTTCCAAGCAAACAATTTCTGGGAAGTAGAATGCCCAATAATTCAACCAAAAATCGTTTGGGAAGCATCTGGACATTATAGTGGATTTTCTGATCCTTTAATTAAATGCACAAATTGTAAAGCAGATTTAAGAGTCGATAAATTAATCGAAGAACAATTTAAAGAAATTCAAGTTGGCGGAATGAAAAAAGAAAATTTATTAAAACTAATAAAAGAAAAAAATATTGTTTGTCCTTTATGTAATGGAAATTTAGCAAAAGAAATTAAAGATCATTCTTTAATGATGCGAACAACTATAGGAACGGATATTGAGGCATACAATAGACCAGAAACGGCAACAACCTCATACCTCCCATTTCCAAGATATGTAGATTTTTTCAGGAAGAAAACTCCTTTTGGAGTCTTTCAAATTGGAAAAGCTTTCAGAAACGAAATCAGTCCAAGACAAAGCGTTACAAGAGGAAGAGAATTTACGCAAGCAGAAGCCCAACTATTTTTATTCAAACATCAAAAAGATAATTTTGAAAAATTCGAATATATAAAAACTGAAGAACTACCTTTATGGACAGAAGAAATGCAAAAAAGTGGAGAATTATTTACATCAACAACATTACAGGAAGCAATAGAAAGAAAATATTTTAAAACTAAAGCATATGCATGGACTATCTATTTGGCGCACAAACTTTTCTTAGAGATGGGAATTCCTCCAGAATTAATAAGGTTAAGACAGCATCATCATGACGAGAAAGCGTTCTATGCTCAAGACGCATGGGATATAGAAGTAAAAACCGAAAGTTACGGATGGATGGAAATGTGCGGTGTACATGACAGAGGGGATTATGATTTAAAACAGCACGCAGAATTTTCAAAAAAGAAACTTGAAATCTTTGACGAAGAATCAAAAGAAAAATTAGTTCCACACGTATTAGAAATCGCTTTCGGTACGGACAGACCAACATATGCATTACTAGACATTTTTTATGATCCTTCAAATGATGAAAGAAGAGTTTTCAGAATACCTGCAAGATTAGCTCCGATTCAAGTTGGAATTTATCCTTTAGTTAAAAAAGACAAATTGCCAGAAATTGCAAAAGAGATTTATGCTGATTTAAGAAAAGAATTTATTTGTGTAATTGAAGAATCCTCTTCAATCGGGAAAAGATATGCTAGAAATGACGAAGCTGGTACTGCTTTTGGGATTACTGTGGATTTTGACTCAATAACTAAAGAAGATGTGACTTTAAGGGAAAGGGATAGTCAGAAACAAATAAGAGTAAAAATAAAAGATTTAAGGGATACTTTAAGAGCATTAGTTGATGGAAGTATGGATTTTTCTAAGATATTAGTAAACGACACAAATAATGCATATTAAACTTGTCGTTTACTAATTAGCTGAGGACATCTAATAATGCATTACTTATGTCGTCAGCTGTATAAACCAAACCTTTATATAGAATTCAAAAAACTTTCACAAATAGGTGAAAAAATGCAAATAAAGGATTTACAACCAAAGCAAGGAAAAATAGAGATTGAAGTAGAAGTTATTGAAAAAGAAGCACCAAGAGAATTCACAAAATTCGGTTCAGTTGGAAAAGTGTGTAGCATAAAAGTTAAAGATGAGACAGGAGAAATTAAATTAACTTTGTGGAACGAACAAGTTGAACAAGTAAATGTTGGAGATAAATTAAAAATTATAAATGGCTATGTTTCTGAATACCAAGGAGAAATGCAACTTTCGACAGGCAAATTTGGAAAGTTAGAAAAGATATGATTATCGTACAATAGGTCTTCCTAATAAACTTGGACTATTAGTATTATAAATATCTCTTGCGTCTGGAAAGACTCCATAAAAAGATAAATCAAATTTGTTGAGTTCACTTTCAATCCTATTTAATTCTTGTTGGCTATTCATCACCCCTTTTCTATCAAAATCTTGACCATTATGTAAGATATCACAAGCTGCTAATGCCAAATGAAAAACATATTGCTCATCACCTATAAATTCATCTCTAAAAATAATATCTCTACCAACATCGTAATATGTTCTATGATTTGAATCAAATAAATCTATTCCATAAAGATTTCTTACATACGTACTAGCGCTCTCAAAGTCAGTAATTTCAACTCCAACAACTCTTCCTGAATTTCTAATTTGATACAATATGAAATTTTCTTGATTCGTCAAATTACCACTCACAATCCTCTGATACCGTTCATTTCGTTCATTTTTCTGTTTTTCCTCAGCAAAAACTTGAGGAACATTATCTTGTAATACTTGGTACTTATTAATCGACGGACTGGATTTAGAACTAATTACAGGTGTTATTCTCCAATTTAATGGATTTTGGTATTCAACTTTAGTTGCACATCCTGACAAAGCAACACAAGACAGCACAACCCCAACAAGTCCACCAACAACAATTTTATCCATATAAACTATGAATAAAATAGAATATAAAAACCTTCCCTAAATCTGCCCGAAACCCTTATAAATCACTTTCTGTCTTTATTCTTTGTATGGGGCAATAGCTCAGCCTGGGAGAGCACCACGCTGAAGTGCACACGAAGTGAGCGTCCGCCAAACTTTGTTTGGCCAGAACCGTGGTTGTCGGGAGTTCAAATTTGACTGTGGTTCGCCACAAATCAATGAAAGTCTCTCTTGCCCCATTTTACAATCACACTTTACAATTAAAACTCCATAAAACTTAAAAAGACAATAAAAGGTCAAATCATAAGGTCGATGTTAATGAACAAAAATATCTTCATGCTATTGCTTATTGCGCTACTAGTTTTATCTTCATGTACTTATGAGTATGTTAATCAAGAACCCCATACAGATGATTATAATCAAATTCTCAATTTATTGGATAATCAATGTGAAGCATTAAGAAGAGAAAATTCAACATGGCTTGAAAGTTTGTATGCTTATCCATACGATTCTATGGAACATCATGAATTAAGGAAGTTTGTAATGCTAAAATTTAGAACTATTAACACATTAGAATGTAAGTATGATATAGAAAAAATTAAATTCTCATCAAATAATGAAAAAGCTGAACTTTTCATGAAAGGAATTATTACTGAGAGAATAGAAGGATATCCAAAAGATAGAGATATTCAAGCACCACAACCGAATGGACATAATGATTTCACTTTTACAAAAGTAAATGAAGAATGGAAATTTTGCCCAGACGGAAAATGTAAAGGTACAAAAACGGAAAAAATTTCGTGTGACGATGGAAGCATAGTTAGCGATCCAAAAAAATGCCCTGTACTCCATAAAGAACAAATTGGTACAACATCATTAGTAGAATGCATCACCAATAAAATTTCGCCAGAAGAATTAATTCCCGTTTTAATTGGACCTTTTGAGGCCCAACAAGATTCTATAAAAGTAGTTGATGAAGATAAAAAATTAGGATTAACTCATTACTATGAATCAGATTATATGAATAGAAATGACAACAAAGAATTATTTCAAGTTATATTTATGCAAGCCTCAAGTCCGGGTGCTTATGAAGTCCATAGAGAAAAATTTCTTATTGACATTAGAAATTTCAATGTCACACTTGGAGCATTCGTTAATAATACAATAACAAGGGACGCACAAACTATAAATGTTAAATGGAAAAAAGTTGGTGGAACAATACCGGATAAGTTTTCAAGAATCACTAACAGATTTTATATTGCAGTTCCAGAATTAAACGCATTTTTTAGATTCAATTTTAACGATTTAGTTTTAAAAGAAGACGGAGACTATGTTATTAAAACATATTTCAACAACCTCTGCGAATGATCGTAAACTACAAACAATTAACGGATGCCGGACTGACTAAAACTGAATCTAAAGTGTACTTAGCTGTTCTCCAACTAGGTCCTTCAAATGCAGGGCTTATTTCAAGAAGATCTGGAGTTCATAGAAGATCAGTATATGATGCATTTGACAGACTAATTGAAAAAGGCATTGTTGGATATATATTGGAGAATAATAAAAGATTGTACCAAGCTACAAATCCAAGAAAGTTTTTAGATATTATTAAAGAAAAAGAAGTAAATATTTCTTCTATAATGCCTGAACTTGAGTCCCAATTTAATTTCTTAAGAAAAAAAGAGCAAACTAATTTTTACAAAGGAAAAGAAGGAATTAAATCAGTATTTGAAGACATGCTTAATCAAAAAGATGAAATTCTTGTATTAGGAGCTGGAACAATTGCCAAAGAAATTGTAAAATATTACTTTCCAAGATATGAACAAAGAAGAGCAGAAAACAAAATAAAAGTTAAATATATTTACGACGAAAAAGATAGAAGGGATAGGTCATATCCTTTTGCTGAAATTAGATACATGCCTTCAAAATTTATGTCAAATGTTGCATACAATGTTTATGGGAGTAAAGTTGCCATAATTTTGTGGGACGAAAAACCGCTTGTTATTGTCATTAATAATGAAAAATTTGCAGAAGGCTTTAGAAGATATTTTAATTGTATGTGGGAGATTTCAAAGAAGTGATAATTATTACAATTATAGATTAAATATATAAACAACAATAACAAACAAAATATTATGTACATACTTAAACAAATACCTGAAGATTTTATAGTAGAAGAAATATTCAATACTTTTGGCTTAAAAAAAGATGGCAAATTTTTCTATTACAACCTTATTAAAAAAGGATTGAACACAATATATGCAATAGAACTATTAAAAAAAGAGTTTAACGCGGAAGTTAATTTTGCTGGAAACAAAGATCGAAATGCAATAACGTCACAAACAATATCATCCAATAAAAAAATCCCTGAATTTGAAAATGAAAATCTTAAATTAGTTTACTTAGGAAATAACAATAATAAAATCCATCTTGGAGAAAATTTAGGCAACAAATTCACAATAACTATAAGAAACTTAACTTTGCAAGAGGCTGAATTCATAAAAAACAAAATTAAAAACAATAAAGATATCAAATATATAAATTATTTCGGATTACAGCGTTTTGGAAAAAATAATTTAAAAATTGCAATTTCTATCTTGAAGAGAGATTTTAAGACGGCCGTCGAAAACATTGATTTCAAAAAAGTGCAAAAACATATCGAAAATAATCCTGAAGATTTTAATGGGGCTTTAAAACAACTTCCAAAAAAACTGCTTAATTTAATCATTAATTCTTACCAATCTCACCTATGGAATCTTTGTGCAGAAAAATTTGAAGACGAATTTATTCCAGTAATTGGGTTTTCAACGGAATTTAATAATTCAAACATAGAAAAGTATGTAGACGAAATATTAAAAAAAGACGGACTTAATTTAAGAAGTTTTATTATAAGAGAAATTCCTAATGCTCTAACAGAAGGAGATATTAGAAAAAGAATAACTCTTGCAAAATATATTACTTTAATTGAAAAAGATGATGACGAATTAAATAATGGAATGAAGAAAGTTAAGATTTCGTTTGAATTAGAAAAAGGATCTTTTGCAACTATTTTTATAGAACAATTGTTTGATTAAAAATCTAATCATTCTTCAGACTCAACAATTTCATCAACACATTTCTGAACATCTTTAATAACTTCTTCAATATCTCTTGAAGCATCAATTTCTACATATTTTTCAGATTTTTCATACATCTTCAAAATTGGCGTAGTTTCTTTTTCGTAAAGAGCTAATCTTTTCTTTATAGCTTCTTCTTTATCATCATCCCTTTGTATTAATCCTTTTCCACATTTGTCACATATACCTTGAATTTTTGGAGGCAAAAATTTAATATTATATAGTTCACCACATTTAGGGCAAACTCTTCTTCCAGACAATCGTTCTATAACTAATTCAGGATTCACATCCAATGAAATTATAAGATCAATCTTTTGATTAGTTTCAATCAATATATTCTGAAGCTCATTCGCCTGCTGTAAATTTCTTGGATATCCGTCCAAAATAAATCCATTTCTAGCTTTTTTCATTTCCTTTTTTAACAATTTTAGAACCATATCATCTGGCACCAAATTTCCAGAGTTTGTAATATTTTCAAGCTCCTTTCCGTATGCCGTACCTTTCTTAATTTCGACCCTAATCAAATCTCCAGTACCTATAACATCAAAACCATACAATCCTTTAAGCTTTCTTGATATAGTTCCTTTTCCAGATGCCTGTGGTCCCATTATAATTATGTTCATAACAATAGATTTTAAATTTCAATATATAAGGTTTTGTATGAAAAAGGTTATTTGGAACTAAACAAACCAATAAGTTCTGTTTTTGCCAGAATATGATTCTGCATAGCATTTTCTACATCTTTTTTTGTGCTAGAATTGGGTAAATTTAACTTAGTATCCAACACATATAATTTAAAAAAATATCTATGTGTTCCATCAGGAGGTCTTGGACCACCATACGAATTTTTTCCACCAGAATTTATGCCTTGAATTCCTGGAATGGAATCTTCTTCTATAACATTTACACTTGGATCAATATTCCACACAACCCAGTGGTCCCAAACTTTCCCAGCAGGTTTCATAGCGTCCGGATCATCCATAATCAAAACAAGACTTTTAGCATTTTTCGGAATATTATTTATCTCTAATGGAGGATTTATGTTTTCAAAATTTGCGCCATACTTGTCAGGTATAAATTTGTTATTTTCAAAAACTGGGCTACTTAATTTCATAATTTTCACCGCGTTAATAATTTGATTCTGATTTTCAGTTTTTCCACTTTGGTTACAAGCACTCAACACTATAATAACAAACAAAACCATAATCAAAAAAATCTTTTCCATATAAAACTCAAAGGAAATATACTATATAAATTTAATCAAAATTTAATCAAAGTTAAAGGTACATTCGTATAAATCGCATTTATTCCTTTCTTCACAAATTTATTTAAACTATTTTTATTGTTAACTGTAAATAAATTAACCCCTATATTTTTTTGTTTTGCCTCATCAACAATTTTCATTGTTTGAAACGTTATTGGAATATTAATATAATCAACATCAATATCTGGAAGTTTTGAAAAAAAATGAGCATGGGAATACCCCTTAGAAAACTTTGAGTCAAAAGTATCTACATTTAAATCATCAACATAAACCAAAGGTCTCAAGTGATGCAAGAAAGGTAGTTTGAAATTTTTGAACTTAATGAAAGGTACAAAAACGAAACTTGTCTTAAGTTTGGGATTATACTTTTTTATATTGATCAGTATTTTTGGTACCCAAGAAATAATTACAACTCTGTTAATAAGATTCCTTTTTTCTAACTCTTTTACTAATTCTATTTCCCTTCCTTGATCTTTAATATCCAAATGAAGAACCTTATTTTTTGTCTCCTGAAATAAGTCAAGATATGTCTTGATTGAGTGAAACTTAAACTGCAAATCCCTAAAATCACTTTTGTAAAAATATCTTCTTAATAATCGTTTTCTGAAGCTTGGATCGTGATTCGCTATGTACACATTATCTTTTGTAAGCCTTAAATCTATCTCAATATGCCTAATATTTGATTTCAATGCTTCAACGAATCCTTGGAGAGAATTTTCATAACACCCAAAACCGTTTGCTCTATGTGAAATAATGTCCATACAAATTATTCAACAAAGATCATTTATAAAGCTTGTTGTCTGTAGGTAAAGTCAACTAAAATGTGTTTATGTGGTGGCTACGCCTCGTTTACAATCAAATTCTCATAAATTACGAGTAGCATAAATAAAATTTCAAGTATTTTATAACTTCGCAAGGTAGCTATAGCTGAACAAGTCCAGCAAAGTATTGAAATTAAAATTTCAAACCACCACAACGAAGTTGACTTTACCTTGTCTGTATGACTATTACGCATATTTTTAAAAAAGCCCCCGGCGAGACATGCAGCCAAGCTCTGCTTTGCTATGTGTCAAGCGTAGCTTGACAGTTGCACTCGCGACCTCGTGATATCCTGCAAAGGTACAAGTCACGCGCAATAGCTACTATGCTACGGGGGCATATGTACAAGAATTAAAGTTTGATATTTAAAGTTGATGTTTCTATTCGAAAAAAGTAAATTCTGAAACATCAACATAGCTAAATTTGACTATTTATAAAATCTCAAATTTAGCTAAAGGTTTGGCAGACTTCATCTTAAATCTGTCATTCCCTTATCTTCTCATCAATATTGCCAGGAATCTGTTCAGTCGTTTGCTTCAAATAGCTTCTAATAACTCCTGCTAATTGATTCATTAAAAACAATATTTTGTCTTCGTGAATATCTATATCTTTTTTCAACAGTCTTTTTTCATACTTGTTCTTAAAATGTTTTAAGAGCCAATGTTTGCTCCACTCATCTTTATAATCACCAAGAATTGTTGCCTTCAAAATAACTTCAACTTCTCCAGAATGCATTTTTTCTTTTTTTCCTTCAAAGGGAACTTCAACTTTGGTTATTGCAACAGTATTAATGTTAATATCCAATAAATATCTCCAGTACTTTCCAAGATCTTGTTTTACATTCCATCTTATTACGTACCTTACAGGATCACCTTTCTCAACATAATAACTGATCCAAGCAGTTTCATTTAACTCAATTCCATCTTCGGGATATGTAACTGGTTGGAATCCTTCGGCTCTGAGATAGTTCCTAATTGATTTATAAAAAACATCAAAATCAAATAATCCTTTATAGATTATCTTTATGTCTGGAACTTCATCTTTAATCATTTAAAGAGATTAAGAATTTATGTTTATAAGGCTTGTGATATGGAATCTGATATTTTAGAGTATATAGGAATGAATACTCAAAGAAGCTTTAAAAAGGACATTAACATATAACTAAATATGGAAATCACATTTTCAGAAAATAACATCAAATTCAACAAAAAAATCAATAATCTTGATGGTTTTGTTATTGAGTTCACGAAAATATTGAAAAAACATGACATAAAATATGTCATAATCTCTGGCTATGTGTCAATCTTATTCGGAAGGTCGAGAAATACTGAAGACGTAGATATTTTTATAGAAAAAATTAACTTTAGCAAATTTAATGAATTATGGAATGAATTGTCAAATAAATTCATATGTTTAGCAACATCTAAAATAAAAGTTGCCTATGATGAATATCTTAATGATAAAACTGCAATTAGATTTTCATATATAGATTCATTTATACCTAATTTTGAGTTGAGTTTTCCAAAAGATATTTTAGATAAATATTCTTTAGATAATGCAATTCACGTTAATTTAGGAAACGAAGAACTCTACATATCTCCATTGGAGCTACAAATCGCATATAAATTATTTTTGGGTTCTGAAAAAGACATTGAAGATGCACGATTTTTGTTCAAGCTTTTTAGAGAACATTTAAATAAAAGTAAATTATATGAGTTTGTAAGGCAATTAAAAGTTAATGAGAAAATGAAATATTTAGGGGAATAATGAAAATCGATTTAAAAGAGCTTGAAGAGAGAAAAAAAAGGAATTTTGAAGAAAGACTTGATTTTATTGATAAATATGTTGAATGGTTAAAGAAAACACCAAATGACGTGTGGAGTTCTCAACAAAAGCAATTTATGGACAAATAGGCAAAGCTTTTTATTCACATCTTTTTTCTAATCCAATATGAAAATAGGTCTTGTAGGAGCTCCTTCACAAGGAAAAAGCACATTCTTTAAAGCTGCAACTTTGGCTGAAGTAGAGATAGCTAATTATCCATTTACTACAATAAAACCTAATACGGGAACTGGATATGTTAAAGTAGATTGTGTTGACAAAGAATTCAAAAAGCAATGTAATCCTCGTTCAGGGTATTGCATAAAAGGGTATAGATTTGTTCCTGTCGAATTATACGATGTTGCAGGTTTAGTTCCTGGAGCTCACGAAGGAAAGGGTATGGGGAACCAATTTTTGGAAGATATAAGACAAACTGATGCTTTAATTCATGTAATAGATATTTCTGGTAAAACAAATGAGAAAGGAGAAATTGTTGAGAATCATGATCCTGCAATAAATGTCCAATTTTTAGAAGTTGAATTAGATATGTGGTATTTTGGAATATTAAACAAAGGTTGGGAAAAATTAGCTAGAACAATGCAGCAAGAAAAAGGTGCTGTAACAAAAGTTCTTGCTAAACAATTAAATGCTTTTAACGTAGATGAAGATATGGTAAAATATGCAGTAGGTCATTTTAAGTTAGATCCTGCAAATCCTATAAAATGGTCTTCTGAAAATTTATTGGCTTTAGCGAAATATTTCCGTGAGAAAACAAAACCAATGATTGTTGCGTGCAATAAAATTGACATTTCTTCTGGAAAGGCGAATTTTGAAAGATTGAAAAAAGAATTTCCTACATATAAGTTTGTTGCGTGTTCTTCTGATTCTGAGATTGCTTTGAAAGAAGCAGCAAAACATGGGCTTATAGAATATGTTCCTGGGGATAAGACTTTTATCATTAAAGATGAATCTAAATTAAATGATAAACAGAAAAAAGCTTTGGTATTTATTAAAGAAAATGTTCTTGATAAATACGGTTCTTCTGGAGTTCAAGAAATATTAGATAGAGCCGTTTTTGAATTATTAGGATATAAAGCAATTTATCCCGGGGGAGTTGGAAAATTGACTGATTCAGATGGAAATGTTTTACCCGATTGTTTTTTATTGAAGGGAGATGCTACCGCATTAGATTTTGCGTATCGTCTTCATACTGACTTTGGAAAGAATTTTGTTAAAGCTGTAAACGTTAAAACACGATTACCTATAGGAAAAGATATTAAGTTAAAACATAGAGATGTAATTGAGATAATGAGTAGTAAATAGTCATGTTACAAGTCTAAATTTATTTTTGTAATATAAGAACAATTTTTGCAACAAACTTAGTGGCATTATCAAATATTTCTTGTAATCTTCTCTCAGTATATGTTTTTATTGCAGAATATCTTGCAACATGACTTTCAGTCTTTGCGTCCTCAAAATAATGAACATATTCATCTTCAAATATTTTGTGAGATTGATTTAGAATCTCTAAATCTTCTTTTTCTAATTTATTTGGAACTAAAAGATGCCCTAAAGCAATTTGCACAGCGTCATGATCTTCAGCTTCATAACCTTTTGACAATATCACTGCTTTTGCTGCATAAAGCATTGAATAATAAGATATTGTGATTGCCCAATAATTCCAGTGAAGTTTTGGTGGCTGATCGTTATTAGGAGATATTTCTTTGACAGATTTTGCAATCAGTAAACTATTTTCTGCTTTTGCCATAAATAATTTGATTTTAAATGTTTCTTCTGATTTCTTGATTCTTTTCTCAGCAAAAGCTGTCTTAAATTGGTTTGAATATACTTTTTTGTCAAATTCCATTTAAAATAAACCTCCAAAATTCTTCTCCATTATTTAGAATAATATGGTTTCTTAATGCTTGCTTTACAACATTTTCTTCTTCGTTTTTAAGCATTTGTTTAAATTCATTTTTTGTGATAAAAATGGGATTAATTTTTTTCTTAAATAAAACCTCGTACTTAGAAAAAGAAATCGATTTATTTCCATCTTTGTTTATTATTAACAAGTCTATATCACTTTTTTCTGTTTCTTTTTTTTTCGCATAACTACCAAAAAGTAAAACTATATCTTTAGTATTTAGTTCTTCATAAATTTTTTTAATAATGGGTTGTTTTTGCAAAAATTCTTTCTTTTCTTCATCAGATGATATTATTATGTGCGATTTCAAAATAGGGTTTTTTATGTTCAATTTTAGAGTCTTTGATTTACCTACTGTTTTCATAACTAAAACATCACTCATACTTTGAATAGTTCTATAAAAACTCGCATAAGGTATTTTTAGAATAAGACTTAATTCGTGCATAGTAAAACTATTTTCAAGGTTTTTTCCTAAATAATTGATTATTTTTAGCTTATTATCCATGTGCGGATAATATTATCCATAAGTGATATATAAAGGTTTCTGAAAAATCAGAGAATATTATTAAAGACAATTTCAAAATTAAATATCTGCTCAACTTACTTCAATCAAACTATCCTGAATTTCATTCAGAATATTACGCTGCTTTCTGTTTTAAATCAGCTTTCCCATATCTATGTTCTAATTGCGATTGCTTAAATTGAACATAAACTTGCATGAAGTCTTGAAAGTCTTTTTCTTTTAGGTTTAAAATTTCTTTTGGAATCTGACCATTTGGGATAATTCCGTCTTTTGCTAATTTTTGTGTAATTTTTGCACTATACATACTAATTGCAGCACTTAAAATTTCTAATTGAACATACTTTGTTGCCTCTTCTGCAGTTTTAAATATTTGTTTGTAAATAGTATCTACTGATTCCATCGAAATTCCTTTAGAATCTGCATTTTTAACTAATAGTTCTAATTTTTTTGGAACTTCGTCGTAAAGTTTTTGTGCGATTTGTTTTGCTTCTTTACTCGTGTATAAATCAATTAATTGTTGCATTTCTTTAAAATCTTTTTCATATTCACTTTCTTTTCCTTTTCTTTTTACTTCTCCTTTTAATTGATCAAAATTACCTTTGGCTTTTTCAAATAATACTATCTCATCCAAAGTCGACATACCCATTTTAGCTCTTTCATCTGCAATTTGAGAAATAAAATCTACATTAACTCCAGCTTCTTTTAATTTATCTCTATTCCCATCTACAAAAGCCTTGTATAATTGCCAGTCAAATGAGGCATACATTTGGTTTAATTGTTGTGGTGTTTGTGTTGGCATTTTATGGTCTCGTTGTTAGTTTGATTTAAAGGTTTATCATTTTAAAGTTATTAATTTTGAAGGTTCAGCGGGATTTTTACCGTATCCTCTTGGAGGAATATAATTTGGAGTTGTATAATCTAATGAATGACCATCTTCTTCTAAAATTTGAGCTCTTCTTTCACTTTCTGCTTCTGATAAATTTCCGTTACCATTTTCAGATGTTAAAAATAATCTTTTTGCTTCTCTTAATTTTTCATCCTTTGCTTTGTCAATTCCATAAACATCTGCACCAATTGCTTTTAATCCTTCATATCCTTGACCTAAAGCAATTTTTCCATATTGTTCTTCATTTGGAATTACATCTTTTCCTCTTTTAAACATCATGTGTTCATTAACTAAGCCGTCAGTCATTTGAGCATTAGTCATTATGCTAGCTAAAAGCAAATCATCTAAAGTTACCTTTAATTCATTAACGGGAATTCTTAAATCTTGTCCTCTCTGCAAAGCAAATTTATAAGCACCTTCCTCACCACCAGCAATTTGTGATATTTCTGACTGGCTTCTATAAACATCTAACAAATTAGACATAATTGCATAATCTTCTGGTCTAAGTCCTAATAATTTACTAGTTTTAGGATCTTCTGAGTTTAAATATAATTTCAACAGTTGCTCAATTTCATCTGTGCTTTGAGGTAAACCTGCATAAAATCTTCCACCAATTCTTCCTGCTCTTACTGCAGCTTTATCTAATTTATGAGGATGGTTTGTCGCTAATACATACAATGCCTGAGATTGAGAATTTTTCATATTTGCCTGAATCCGTTTCAGAAATACATTTACAACTCCTCTTCTTTCATTATCAGTAGCTTGATTGCCCATTTTATCTCTATCAGTTAGCAAATCTTCAGCTTCATCAATTAAAATCACAGCAGGTCCTTTTGTTGAATAATAATCTATTGCATCGCTGACTTCGCCAGCTTTCTGCGCAGACTGGGCAAAATACGATTGAAATAATTCAGCAGCATTTACTTCTAATAATGGACAATCTTCTTTTGTTCTTTTAGCAATTTCTGCCGCAGTTGCCATAGCCAGAAATGTTTTACCTGTTCCAAACGGTCCATGAACTAAAGTTGCAACTCGTCCAGGTAAAGGTGATGCATCCCTCCAAGCAGAATAATCTGAATCTTGTGTACTAACAATTCCAAGCAAATCTCTTTTTAACTTATTATGACCTATAATTTTGTCAAATGTGGTACTTGGATTTCTATGAATTTTTAATGCTCCACTTTCTGAAAGAATGTCTTTATTTCCAGGTTTAAAATTTAATGGTCTCTCTTTTGATTCATGAGATGCTAATCTTTCAAAGTTTCTAGCATCATCGAGGTACATTGATCTTAAATGTGGAATTAATACGCTTTCTGCCTCAGTCCTTGCAAGAGTAGCCGCTTCTCTATAGAACGCTCTAGCTCCTTCTAAATCTCCAGCAGTCATAGCTTCATGAGCTAATATTGATTTTTGAGTATAGTTTGCGACCATTTTACCACTAAGCAATAGTATGCTTCGCTTATATTTAAATCATCATATACTAGGAATAAGAAGTATGTGACAAAAAAATCATTTTTTAATTGTCAACTTTCTTGTACAATAAAGCAACTTAAAATCACTATTATTTTTTTGATAAATAATTATTGTTTTAGAATTAAAGGGAATTCTATCATAATTAACTCTACTTCTACTAACGTCAAAAGCCGCAGCTGGATAACTTGTCATTGAATTAAATGTTCCCTCTTCCTCTAAATTAGGCCAATCAGTTTTTAGAGTTTGTAAAGCCAAACCTTCGCTTTTTCTAATTATTTCCATAAGCTGATCATGAGTTTTCTTAGTAGAATTTCTAGTCTCATAAGCTACCGCCTCAGTCAAAAAAGCCGTAGCTTCAATATTGATTTCATTCTGGTTTTTAGATTTTAAATTATTAATAAAATTTGTTGTACAATTCAAAATAGCACATTTATAATCACCAAGTTCTTCATTATCAACCGCATCTATAACTTTGTTGTGTTCTGTACTTATTTTATAAGTTCTTAATTTTTTGTCTTGATTTCTTGCCTCAAAATAAATAGGATTACGTAATGTATCAACAACTCCCCTCAAATGAAACTCTACATCTTGAACCAATACGCTTATTTTTTCTTTAACATCCTCAACATCATCCAGATCTCTAAATTCTTTTTCTCTAAAAATATCTCTCCAAGATTCTAAGTAAGTTGAAAACTCTTTTTTGAATTTATCAAAATAACCTCCAAACATTTTTTCAGTATCAGCAGAACCTAATTTCCACGCCATTATTTTACTATTATTTTCACTTATAAAATTTGCGGTATCAGGATTACTAACCAAATTGTCATCTCTTGCGTGCAATTCAACATACATTTCATTAAGAAGTGGAAGTAAATCGTTCCATACTGAAAATTTTAGATTGTTTATTCTTTCCTCTTCTCCTGGAAAATCTTTAACCCAATCTTTCTCTATTGATTTGTTACATCTCTGAATTATTTTAGCAGATAATTTTATCAAATTATTCAAGGTTAAAAAATAATATGCATAGGGATTTGACAAATAAACGGGATTCTCCGGATTTCTTAATTTTTTAATCTCATCAAAGTTCTCTTTAGTCTCTTTATTAAAGAGCTCTTGAGAACTTGACGAGGGGTCTTCTGCATGTAGAGCAACTAATACCTCTGAAGAAACATTTCCAATTTCTATTCTTACTTTATCTTTATTTTTATACAACCATTCGGCTAACATTTTTGCTTCTTCCGGTGGCGTCCTTATGAAAAGCAGCAAATATCTACAATATAAAGCATCACTTGGATTACCTAATTTATCATCTAAGTCAGTAATAGTTGAAGATATTTCTAAACATTCTTTTTTGTCAAATGTTTTATCATTATAAACTAAATTTGGTAACACTCCAGCCGCAACTCTAATCATATTCAAAAATCTTTTATACTCCTCTTCACCATACAAGTCAGCCATTTTATAACCCTAAAGGATTACTTCCATCTTCCTTTTTCTCACTTTTTTTCCCCTCAACTTTCTCTTTTACTTTCATTAGAGCTTCATATAAATCAATTTCAGCATGAGCTGCTTGATTAACTAATGTGTCTTCTCGATTAATAAGATTGAACAAAGTTTTCATGTTTTCATAATTATTATCAGGAAGCATTAAATTTTGAGCACCTCTACTAATTAAATTTTTCTGTTGTGTCAACACTCCTATTATTTTAGCAAGACTTCGTCTTAAATCACCAATCCTAAACCTAAAAGCTTTTTCTAAATCAGTATCGACTTCAATTTTTCCAATCCACTTTTTATCATCATTTGAAAATCCATCCCTTCCTGCTAATCTAAAATATTTATTTAATTTTGGGATAGTTAAACTATTAGGAAGAGGTATAGATGTATGCATATTTTGCGCTAACTTAAGTTGCTTATCCAACATTTTAAACAAAGTAGTATGAAATAATGAATGTGCTTCTCCACCTAAATATTCAACTGCTTTCTTTATTTGTCTTTCAGTTGAACCAGCGTTTAACCAAATCTCGACTGTTCTAACTAACTTATCCATTTTAGCTTGAGTTATAGCCCTAAGTTTTCTAAAATCATCTATCTCTTTGTCTTGCAAACTTATGAATTCTCTTAATTCGTCCCACTCAGATTTAGCTTCATTAGATCTTTCATTCATTCCTGTGTAAGCGTTCCATTCTCTTTGCCAAGCTAATTTATTGTCTGAAGGTAAACCATTTAAAAAATTAGCACCTGCTCTATACATATTCATATTTCGTCCTAGTTTATTATACCATCTATCACCTTTAGTATTACCTAACATTTTATTATTCAAAATAAACGAATTCGACAAAAGCCACCAAACAATTCCTATCCCACCAACCCAAAGCAATATAGTAATCAAACCTCCCATAAAACTATTTTCCATAGTGTTTGAAGAAAAGCTTGAGAAAATACCAATTGTAATTAAAGCTAAAGCAACTCCAAACATTTTTGCAAAACCATTATTTTCTTTAGAATTCTTTGTTACCAAAAAATAAGCTCCAATTCCTAATAATAAACCAACCATTAAATTAATCCATCCTGCTATTTCCTGCATTCTTTGAATAATTGTTGTACCTCCACCAAATGCGAACATAGAAATAACAATTAAACCAGAAGCTGCACCACATATTCCTTTTCCTGTTTTACCAGGTTCTTTTCCTCCTCTTCTAAAAAAGAAATACATAAAAGTAAAATATATTAAGATCCAAATTATTATGAGTAGCAAAATTGTGGCTGGGCCAGGTTTAAATATGAATTGTAAAGCTTGTGTTATACTTCTGTCTTGAAATCTTGAAGGTTGAGCATAAACAATAAAGGAATTTAGCACAAATAGAACTATACCTATCCAAAACCCTTTTTTATCGTACATTTATAAAAGAAAGCGATTTACACTTTATAAGTTTTATTGAAGCATTTTGATTATGCCATCAACAACTGGTTTAGCTATATCATATACCGCTTGATAGCCAACTCCAGGTTCATTTCCAAAATATGATTGAGAAACACCTTCTACTGCAGCAATTCCTAAAGTTGCTCCCAAAGCAGCAGAGCCTGTAAGACTAACTAATCCTTTGCCCATTTTTTTAACTTTGCCCATTTTTTTAATTATACCAGGTTTCTTTTCTTCTTTTTTTGAATAAAACTCTTGAGTAACTTGATAGGGATCCTTAAACACTACTGGAGTCTCTAAACCTTGATGCATTTCATATAATTTCTCCATAACATCTTTTCTACTATATCCATCTTTTTTGTGTTCGAGTCCTTCTAAAAGTCTTAAATCAATTTTTCTTTTTGTTAATTCATCTTTGGTAAAATATTTTCCACTAGTTTGTTGTCTAAGTATGTCTAATTTTTCTATTGTTGCCGTTACTACTTCACTCATTGAAGGTATATATTCCTGAGTTTTTTCTTTTTGATACATTTCTCTAAGATTTTTAATTTCATGTTTAAGGTCACTAATATCTTTAGATTGAGATTTTATTATATCAGTTGGTGTTTTTGTTTGTTGTTCTACTAATGAAGTTAATGTTGAAACTAAATTTTCTAAATTTAATGGAGTTCGTTTATCTGTTGTTGAAGTAGCTGAAGGTACTGATGATGTTGATGTTATTAGTGCTTCTCTTACTGGTTCAGGTAATCCATATTTTGGTACTTTTGCACTTAGTACTTCTGCTACTTTTGGAGCTTCAGTTGGTAATGGAGATGTTGGTGTTTCTGACCCTGATGGTACTACCGAAGCGCCTAATGATAATATTGTGGGTGTTTCTCCTGTAAATCTAGGTAACTCTTTCAATAATTGTTCATTATATTTAGTATTTTCTTTTTTATGTCTTCTTGCAACCAAATATGAAAGACTTAAACCAAGCCCTAAAGCTACAGCTATAGATGAATATAATAAACCATTTTCATCTAAATATTTACCATAATTTTCATAAACATTAGTGAAAGGAAGAAATTTATCAACAAGAGAAAGAAATTTTGGAACAGTATTATGATAAACTTCACTAATTCTGTCTAAAGATAAAAGAGTTACGGGAATAAATGCAGTTGTAATAAGAGGTATTAAAGCATATTCTGCATAATCTTTCCAATTCCTCTTTTGTTCAGTCAAATACTCGTCTTCTGTTTTAGAAACATCATATTCATCTTCTTTAAGTTTTTCAACAATATCATTAATATCTTTTCTGCCGAATCCATAAGTTTTTTTAGTTCCAAAAACACCAAACAATCTTTTTTCTTTATGAAGTTTTAAATTAATACTTAGACTAGATGCTAATTGTTCTAAAGCAGATTCTGGCAATTTTAGAGATTTAGCTATTTGCTGTTTTGGAAAAACCTCATATTCGTCTTTAACATCTTGAGCTTCTAGTAATGAAAGTTTATGTGCTTTTTTAATAGCATCTAACTCTTTCTTTTTAGCATTAATGAGTGCCTGACAGTTAAGTACATTCTTTTTTGAGTTTGTATTATTTCTATTGTATACACTTCTGAGGGTATTATGTATCTGCCCAATTCTAATAAATTTAGTATTACTCACATCAGTACTTTTTTTCTCTTCAGAAAATTTATGAATCCTATCCATAATTTCTGGATGAATATTCCCAATCCCATTTACGCTCTCTAATCTAATTAATACTTTTGCGTATTCATCATTACCATTTTTATCTTCTCTAAAAATACCTGCAGTATAAAGATCCTGCTCAATTAATATTTGTTCGTCTCGGTTGTAATGGAATTCTTTCTTTTTAAAATCATAAGTTCCTAGACCTAGTTCTCTTGCGTGAGCATCAATAACTTTTTGATTTAAATGATAAAATTTTGCTAACTCTTTTTGAGAATAAGTTTTAGAATCATGCAACAACTTAGGATTTTCAACAATACCTTCTGCTCTTTCTAAATAATCAAATGTTTTCAAATCTTCTTTTTTAGGATCTAAATGTTTTATAACAGCATCAGTAAATTCGGATTTTTTAATTCCTCCTGTTTGATGTTCAAAATTATCCGAATCAGATATTGCTCGTGCATAATCATGAGCTAATTTATCCAAAGTATCTTTAACTTCTTTAATAAGTATTTGATTATTTTTACTGTTTCTTTTCAAACTTTGATAGGTTATTTCAGGAACTAAACCTTCTAAAGAATCAACTGGAATGGATTTTGCATTAGGAAAATAAACTGTAAATTTTTGAAATTTGTATCCAGAATCTTTTAAAACAGCATTCATAACTTTAACTGCAACATCTCGACTAAAGAATTCTGTTCTGCCTCTAACTTTATTTTTTCTTTCTTCTACTCTTACAGAATCATCGCTTAATTCGTCTTTCAATGCAGAAACAACATTTTTTAAACCTAAAACAGAAATACCTGTAGTTTTAGAAAAATCTGTCAAAACAATTTCATCCAAATTCTTTGTCATACAACTTCCATTTAACTGCTATATTTAAAGCTTTCTTTATTCCCCACTTAGAAATAGCAACAAATCAGCCATTTATAAATCGTCCAATAGTCCTATCAAGAAACCAATAAACGACAGAATTAAGAACCGCGTTACAAACAAACTTTGTCTTTGAAATATGACGTCCGCTATCTTCATATATTACTTTTTCTTCTGAAACAAACTTTGCCTTTTTTTCGATAGGACATATATTTCTATATTGTTTCGAGTTCAACAAATCTATTATTTCATTCAATTCGACATCAAAATTCTTAAACATATATCCAACCCTTTCAGCATATACCCCGTTTAATTCTCCATGATCATCATATCTCCCCTCATTTCTATAATGCCTTTTCAAAAACTCAGTTTCGGCTTTTGTTAATCTATAAAAACTAACCATATGATCAAAAGAACTAATTTCTTTTTCCTCACAATATCCCATAAAAGATATATTATAAGATATTTCATGATTTCTTTTTTTTCTCACATTTATTACATCCTTTGTTTTAAACCCCTTTCTCTTTAATTTAACAACTTTAGCTAAATCTGAAATAGAATAACCTAAACTAGAAATTGCATCAAAATCTTTTTCAGGATGCAAATAATCTTTTTGATATAAGGAATGTTTGTCCCACTCAAAAGTCAAACTATCTATTTTTTCAGGAATAGCAATTTGTTCATACTCTTCAATTTTTTTAATGACTTTTAATCTAATTTCAGCCATACCTATAGGTGAATTTTCAGTCATACCAAAAATAGTAAATGGAAAATCAATATGTTCCAATATTTTTTTGTCTATCTTACTACCATACTGACAACTCTTTGTTAATAGTTTTTCGTCCAAATCTTGATAATATTTCAAAATTGCCCGATTTATTTGCTCTTTATCAAATCCACTCCTTTTTTCAATCAACTCACCATTTCTCAAGCACTTTAGAACATATTTTGCAGGAAGATTTATTTCATCAGATAATTCTTTAGCAGATTCATATATTGATTTTGTTTTAATCAAATTTTTTGTTTCAATTTCCGGTTGCTTTAACTTATACCCCTTCATCAATCTATCTAAATAATAATTTTGCAATTCTAATGATTCTAATAAATAACATAAATTTACTTTCTTCATATCAATTAATTTTTCTCCTTTTTCCCCTCTACCACAATAAAATTCTTCAACAAAATTACGTTCCATCTCATTTAAACTAGCCCATCTTTCAATAATATCTAAAGAAATATCTCCTCCTTTATAATTAGTATATTGATGAGATATTATTATACGAGAAATCTCTTTGTTTCTAAAAATTCTTTGCCTAATCACATCTTCTTTATTATATTTTTTCGTTTTTTTCCTAAAACCAGTTTTTCTCACAGTTGATTTATCTAGTTCAAAATCATAAAAATAAAATAGACTAGCTTCATCTTTAGATATATACTCGCCCAAATCATTCCATCTTAAATCGAGGGGTAATATTTTCTCTAATAAATCGTCTAAAGAGGTACTCATCCCACATCACCTCGAAATCTTTTTTTCTTAAATAATCAATAGTCAAAGAAGTATATTATTTCGATTATTATACTATATATATTGTATATACTTGAGTTTATAAAGAAAAACTTCATTGAGCACGAAAGAGATGTTTTCCTTTATTCTTAACATCGATACTCTCGAATAGTTCATTTGATTCTTCCCAAAGCCAACCTTGTCTTATAGCAAATCTCATTGAAATATGAACTTTATACTAAAGGACATATCAAAATGATA
>CAYJUR010000002.1:0-19592 GCA_964373405.1 uncultured Methanosarcinales archaeon
AATTACGCCGTGAATTAGTTATGGGACAAATTTAAGAACAAATAATTTAACAATTTATCCAAAAAACCGAAACAAGATAACATCGTTACGCGTTCTAGAAAATCCAGATGATCCAAAAATACCAGAAAATTTTGAATTTCTATATCAATCAAATAGATCAGGTATAGTAGTTTACAAAATTCACCATGAAAGATGATGTATGAGCTTTAAAATTATTATTGTAGAATAACCTAAAAATTAAAAATGTTTTAATTACATTTTTCCTAACATATTTGGAATGACTATTTTGAAAGCTAAACGCACTAAATTTTGTGTCATAATTTGATAGAACGAGAATCATAAAATTCAATAAATAACAAATAATTGGTTAAAAATTTCTTTAAAAGCAGAGTTTTAGTAATTGAAATTGTAAAAACTATTAGATTAATTTATAAACCAAAAACTAAGTATGCGTAATACAAATTATTTGACATAATTATGAATTCTATAAATATTCAAATTGTAAAAAATCTTGATTCAATAAAATATCCGTTACTGATTACGCTAGTATTTTCTTTAATTATGGGATATCTAGTTTTTTTTCAAAATGATTATCTGAAAGATGGTGCTTTTTTTCAATATTTTTTATGGGGTGAACAAATACTTGCTGGAAATGGCAAGAATGTTGCTTCAATAAACGCAGGACCTGGTGGACCTATACTTTATGCATCATTAAACAAGATATTTGGAGATGCTTTTCTCACATCAAAAGTTATTACACTCTTCAGTGCGATAGGCATAGTTTTTCTATCTTATTATATAATCAGAAATGTTTTTGATTCTAAAATTGGCTTAATTGGACAAATACTAGTTGCGGTAAATCCTAGATTTGATGTTACTTCCATACAAGCTTTAAACGAGATATTTCTAGTTTTTTTGATCTTCTTATCCTTTTACTTTATTACCAAAAAAAATTTAAGGGTATCAGATATAATTATTACTGGTTTTGTTTTAGGATTAGCTTCTGGTATTAGATTTCAGTCATTTCTTATTTTATTTTCTTTTATTATTTTTTTGTTAATCCGAAATAAAAATTTACGAAAAAATTTTTTATGTGTAATAATTATAAATGCAGTTTTTCTACTTGCTTATAGCCCTTATATTTATTATAATTATACAACATATGGAACTATTATTGAAGGAGATCCAAATTTTGAATATTTGTTAAAATCAAAATATAAAACTCCTGTTTTGATTGATGAGTTAAAAACTTCTATGGTATTAAGGGAGAATACAAAAATTTTTGTAGATTTTGAATTATTTTTGCAGAATTATTTTTATAATCTATTATACCATAATCCTGACAAATTATTTAATTTCAATAGTATAAGCAATATGTCCTTAACTCCTACAATACCATTTCTTGGGCTTGTTCCTGTATTAGGTGGACTGTTGTATTTGTTGAAAATTTATCCAAATAAAAAAAATATCGTGATATTAATTAGTACTGTAATAATCAGTGCACTTCTTATATTTTTATTTGGGGATATTCATATCCATTTTTTTGCAATAATTATTGCCCCGATGATTGTATTTAGTGCATTGTATTATAGAAATGTAAATGAAAATTTATTACCGTTTTTGATTGCTCCTGTAGTATTTTTAGCATTAATTTCCATAATACCATTAAGTAGACCAGATTATCTTTTGCCAATCTGGATTGTAATTCCACTGCTTGGTTCCATATTTTTAGTAAAAATAGTTCCATTGGTTTTTCAAAAAATTAAGTCATTTACACGTAAAGGATCAATTTCTTACGAAAAAAAAATGATATTCGTATTTACTACTTTAATTATTATATTAAATGTTGGTCACTCTTACAAAACCCTAGAAAATTATTTGTACGAGGAAACATCCGATGGAATATGGAATGAAATTCTTGAGTTAATACATAGAGAGAAACCTCTTATACAAAAGGGGGCAGAAGCAAAAAAAATTGCTGAAGTTTTATCTATGCAACCAGGAATAGAGAACAGCTACGTTATGTCAATTGGAACTCACTACCTTTACTATGTTGATACAAAAATTCTTGTGACTAGTTATCAACAGGGAAAAAGGGGAGATCCAATAGAAAAGTTTGTTACACGTGAAAATTGGTCAGATTTTGATATTTACATGTCCAACATCAATAGTTTTCCTACGGATAGGAATGGATTATACAATCCTGTTCCTGACTATTTGATTTATGAAAACGCTGGAATTCTTGCGTGGAACTATGATATTAATTCAACACAATACGAAGATTTGAAAATATTATCTGATCCAAATAACCCAAAGATTCCATCCTATTTTGAAGTTCTGTATAAATCAAACAAATCAGATGTTGTTGTATATAAAATCCATCATAAAAAATAATCAAATTTCTTAATTATTATAAAATAATAACAGCTTAACTAGTTATGATATACCACATAAACCTGAAACCATATTTCATAGCCTTTAATTTTTTATCAGATTCTGTTTTTGAAATACCTATTCGTTTTTTAAAAGTTATAGGAACTTCTACAATCTTTAAATTATTTTCTATTCCTAATACAGTCATTAAAATAGCGAATAGACCACTATTTGGACTTATTACTAGTTCATCAGAATTTGGATGTGTAAATTGATCTATAATTTTTTCTAACGAATCTCTCCTGATGCATCTATGCATACATCCAACATCAGTTAATTGTACTACTCCCATATGCAATAAGCTAAAATATTTTATTTGGATAAGTTTTGCCAAAATGAAATTACCCCATACATAAAACATACTGTTTTGGTTTCCTTTTTGAGTTAAAACTTGAACTTGTCTTGTACCAATAACCATATCACAATTATCTAAATATGGAATCATTTTTTCAATATCATATGCACTAAATGTTCCATCACATTCAGTTGTTACTATAATATTAGCGTCTGTTTTTAATGCCTCTCTAAAACCAACAACTACAGAATGAGCAAATCCTCTATTGGAATCTTTTGTGATTACAACGGCACCACAGTGTTTAGCAATTTCTACAGTTTTATCTTCACTATGATTATCTATTACAATTACATATTTAACAAATTTCTGATTTTGATAATCCTTTACAACTTTCTCAACTATTAATTCTTCATTGAATGTTGGTATAATAACAGCGATTGTTGGGTTTTGAATATGCCTATAATCTAGATAATGGAGAATTGGGTTAGTTTTATAATATTTTCTTGTGAAAGCGTAGATCAACGAAGCTGTTATCCACAGTGTGTCTAAAAGTAAAATCCATTTTATATGTGATGAATAATAAATATTTTCTACAAAAGTCTGTCCTTTAAGAAGAAAATCAATACCTTCTATTGTAAAGTGATAAAGATTAAGTGTAGTCCAAACAATATTAATTATTAATAAAACTATAAATGAAAAAAAAAGTATTATGAAAAAAATTTGCATATTAAATTCCTGATGTTTTTATGATAATAAATTTTGATATATTCTACCATGGATGTTAAAACTTTTGTATGCATATATACAAAAAGCATCTAAAATATCAATAGAAACAATAAAAGGCTTCATCATTTTCATAATAAACGAAGGTGAGTTAGGTTAAGATAGCTATCTTAGGAGCAAGTGGACATATAGGTAAAAATATACTATTTTATTTTTCCAGAGAATCTAATTGTGAATTATTTTTGTTTTCTAGAACAAAAAACAAATTAAAAAAAAGTCTTAGTCAAATGAATATTAAAAATTCATTTTATGTTCATGACTACACAAATTTTGAAAATTTTGATTATGATGTGATCATTAATTGTGTTGGCATAAGTGAACCTACAAAAATTATGTCAGATGGTAATTTATTATTAAAACTAACAGAAAATTATGATAATATGGTTTTGGAATATCTTGAAAAAAATACTTCAACACTGTACATTAATATCAGCAGTGGTGCTGTTTATGGAGAAGATTTTACAACTGCTGTAAATGATAAAAGTATTGCAAAAATAGATATAAATCATCTTCATCAGGGTATTTTCTATTCTATTGCAAAAATTAATTCTGAAGCCAAACATCGTTCTTTAGATGATTTGAATATTATTGATCTAAGAGTATTTGCTTTTTTCAGTAGATTTATGAATCTTGATTCAAAATTTTTTTTAGGGCAAATTATTTCAGCTCTTAAACGAAATCGAGTTTTTTTAACCGATAAAAATAATTTTTTCCGTGATTTTGTACATCCAAAAGACTTTTTTACACTTTTAAAATTATGCATGCGGCAAAAATCAGTTAATGATGTGTTTGATGTTTATAGCAAGAAACCAATTTCAAAATTTGAAATATTGGATTATATGTCAAGTAGATATGGCTTAAAATATAAAGTAACTAATAAAAAATACTTTCAAAGTCCTACCGGCATTAAGAAAAATTACTATTCCACATCAAGAAAGGCTGCTAAGATTGGCTATAAACCACGTTTCTCATCTGCTGAAACGATTTTTGATGAAGTTAAATTCTATTTAGCACATGAATGAAATATGCCAAGATGTGGTTTAACATTAAATTTTAACTAAAAATGTCTATTAATAGAGGTAGTTTCTTTTCACCATCATGAAAGCAATTATTCTCGCTGGCGGTTATGGAAGTCGTATATCAGAAGAAACATTTCTCAAGCCAAAACCAATGATTGAGATTGGCGATAAACCTATTTTATGGCATATAATGAAAATTTATTCTACATTTAACATAAATGATTTTATCATATGTTTGGGTTACAAAGGTTATCAAATTAAGGAATATTTCAAAAACTATCTTCTTCATAATTCTGATATTACTGTAGATATAAAACATGATAAAATACAGATTGCCCAAAATAACATAGAACCGTGGAGTGTTACATTAGTAGATACTGGTGATAACACAATGACTGGGGGTAGAATCAAGCGAGTAGGTAAATATCTTGAAGAAACATTTTGTTTAACGTATGGAGATGGAGTTGGAAATGTGAATATACAGGAATCAATCAATTTTCATAAAAAGAATAAATTTTTGATGACAATGACTGTTGTACAGACTGTTGGCAGATTTGGATCAGTAGAAATTGATAGTAATAGAGTCATTAGATTTCAGGAAAAACCAAATGTTTGGATAAATGCAGGGTTTTTTGTTTGTGAACCACAAATTCTCGACTATATTAAAAATGATGATACCATTCTAGAGAGGGAGCCCTTGGAGAAATTAGCTAAAGAAGGAAAACTTGGTTCGTTCAAGCATGAAAACTTTTGGCATGCAATGGACACCTTAAGAGATAAAAAATTACTGGATGATCTTTGGTCAAATAAAAAGGCTCCCTGGAAAATTTGGTAGTATGAATTTAACTAATGTATTTAATGGAATTTTTAATAACAAGACTGTCCTTATAACAGGACATACCGGCTTTCAAGGTTCATGGTTAACATTATGGCTAAAATTATTGAATGCCAATGTTATAGGATATTCTCTTGAACCACCTACAGATCCATCTTTATTTGAAATACTTGATCTAAAAAATGATATTATTCATGTTGTTGCTGATATAAGAAATAAAGATTTACTTTTTAAAACAATAGAAGAACATAAACCGCAGTTTATTTTCCATCTAGCAGCACAATCTCTTGTCAGTAAGTCGTATGAACTACCACTTGAAACTTTTGAGACAAATGTTATGGGAACTGCTAATGTTTGTGAATCAGTTCGTTGTTTTCCACAAGTACAAGCATGCCTGATTATGACAAGTGATAAGTGTTATGACAATACTAACCAAGCAAGAATACATGTTGAGAGTGATCCTATGGGAGGTATTGATCCATATAGTGCAAGTAAAGGCGCTTCTGAATTGATTGTGTCAGCATACACAAATTCCTTTTTTAATGGCAGATCTTCCAAGTCAAAAATAGCTACTATTCGTGCGGGAAATATGATTGGTGGAGGAGATTGGTCTCAAGATAGATTAATTCCTGATTGTATTCGAAATTTAATGCAAAATAACCCTATTCCGCTAAGAAATCCTGATTTTGTACGACCATGGCAATATGTTTTAGAACCAATTTCAGGTATACTTTGGCTTGCTTGTAATATGTATAGTAATTCTTCTAAATTCTCAGGACCATGGAACTTTGGTCCAACAGATTACAAAAATTCAATAAAAGTTAAGAGATTAGTCGAAATTCTCCTTAAAAATTGGAATTCAGGAAAATGGATTGATGTTTCAAACAACAAATCTGAAGCATTGTATGAATCTGAATCTTTGTTAATTGATTCGTCAAAAGCAAAACAACTACTCGGTTGGCACACAAGTTATTCTATAGACGAAGCAGTGACTGCAACCACACTATGGTATGTTGCTTTCGTAAAAAAAATAGTTGATATGAAAAAATTTACAATTAATCAAATCGAATCCTATGTTAAAAAAGCACAACAAAATAATCTTATTTGGTCACTGATCTGAAAATTCTATGACAAAAACAACTATAGATAGAGTCCCTTATGGACTAGCAGTACATGGTATAGAAGAAGAACGTGCTGTTTTAGAAGTAATCCGAAATCACAAAACCATAATGGGTGACAAAACAAAAAAATTTGAATCTAAAATAGCATCTATTTTTGGTAAAAAGTTTGGAATTATGGTAAATTCCGGTTCATCGGCAAATCTTTTAGCTTTCGAACTGTTAAAATTGCCAAAAGGTTCAGAGGTGATAACACCAATACTTACTTTTTCTACTACTCTTGCACCCATAATACAAAAACAACTAGTTCCAACTTTTGTTGATGTCGAACACGGAACTTACATCGTAAATGTAAAGCAAATTAAAGATTCAATTACTAAAAATACAAGGGCGTTAATGATTCCTTCTCTGTTAGGCAATATACCTGATATGAAGAAAATAAAACAACTTGCAGAAGAAAATTCACTTATGTTTATTGAAGATTCATGTGATACTTTGGGAGCTACATTTAACGGCATTCCGACTGGAAAATTTTCTGATATCTCTACAACGAGTTTCTATGGTTCCCATATAATTACAGCTGCGGGGGATGGTGGTATGATTTGTGTTAATCAAGAAGAGTGGAGCAAAAAAGCAAAAATATTACGTGGATGGGGTCGTTCTTCAGCTATTAATGAAACTGAAGATATTAACAAACGATTTAGTGTAAATTTAAATAAAATACCTTTTGATTCAAAATTTATTTTTGAAGAGATTGGGTATAACTTCTTACCTACTGAAATTAGTGCCGCTTTTGGTCTTGAACAGCTAAAAAAATTAAAAAAATTTGCAAAAATAAGAAATTATAACTTTAATGAACTGTTTGAGTTTTTTTCTAGCTATGATGATTATTTTATTTTACCACAACAACATTCTAAAGTAAGAACATCATGGTTAGCTTTTCCTTTAACCATAAGAGCACATGCTCCTTTTTCGAGGATAGAAATAGTTCAATATCTTGAAAAAAATGGAATTCAAACTAGACCTGTATTCACTGGTAATGTTTTACGTCAACCGGCTTTTAGAAAAATAAATTACAAAAATTTAGGCAAACAATATCCTATAGCCGATAATATAATGAAAAATGCATTTGTTATAGGTTGTAATCATGGTTTAACTAAATTTCATATTAACAAAATAAAACAAGTATTTTCGATGTTTTTAGATAGATTTTAATTTGTTATAGTTGATAAAGTGTATCAATTTCTAACAATAAGCTATAGACTAGACATATTAGTGAAAAGAATTATTAAATTTCCTTTACGCTAAAATACATTCAAAAATGAAAAATGATAATTTAAATGAAATTTGCAAAAAGGTTAGAAAGCATATTCTAAGGATGGTTTTTTACTCAAAGAGTTCACATATAGGTGCTGCTCTATCCATTGTTGAAATTCTTGTGGTATTATATTTTAAAATTCTGAATATTGATCCAGTTAATACACAAAAAACAGATAGAGATAAATTTATTTTAAGTAAAGCCCATGGTAGCGCTGCTTTATACGGTACCCTAGTTGAAAGAGGTTTTTTTTCTGTAGAAAATTTAGAGAAGTACTTTATTGACGGTGGTATTTTACCAGGACATTTAGACAAAACATCAGTACCAGGTATTGAATTTTCTACAGGATCCCTAGGTCATGGTTTATCAGTTGCTATAGGAATGGCAATTGCTAATTCTTCTATTCCTAATAGAGGAAAGATTTTCGTTTTAATAGGTGATGGTGAATGTAATGAAGGTAGTATATGGGAAGGAATTATGTTGGCTTCTCATCTTAAGTTAAATAATTTAACAGTGATTATTGACTACAACAAGATTCAAAGTTTTGGAAGAACAAACGAAGTGATTAATCAAGAACCTATAGCTGATAAATGGAGAGCTTTTGGGTGGAATGTTTTAGAGGTTGATGGGCATAACATAGAACAGCTTTTCAATCTTTTCAAATCTAAGAGCTTAAAACCGAAAGTCATTATAGCACATACCGTAAAAGGTAAAGGAATTTCTTTTATGGAAGATAGTCTAACTTGGCATTATAAATCACCTAATGAAGAGGAATATCAACAAGCTTTGAAAGAATTGGAATCGTAATGAGAACAGCATTCATACGCACATTAATAGAGTTAGCTAATAACGATGAACGTATTTTTTTGATCACACCTGATATGGGATATTCAGTATTAGAGCCGTTTCAAGAAAAATTCCCTAAAAGATTTTTAAATACAGGAATTGCTGAACAGAACACAATAAGTGTTGCTGCCGGTTTAGCGACTTCAGAAAAAATTGTTTATGTTTATAGTATAATACCATTTGTTACTATGAGATGTTTTGAACAAGTGAGATTAGATCTTGCATATAATAATACTAATGTGAAGTTAATTGGAATAGGTGCAGGTCTAACATATGGATCTTTAGGAGTATCTCATCATGCTATCGAGGATATAGCTATAATGAGATCAATTCCTAATATGACAGTTTTATGTCCAGGAGATCCTGTGGAAACTGAGGAGTTAATAAAACGAAGTTATGAAACTTATGGTCCCATGTACATTAGATTAGGTAAAAATGGTGAACCTAGAATCCATCCACCAGGAACTAAAATTGAAATTGGCAAATCAATATACGTAACAAGTGGCGATGATTTTGCATTATTAACTACTAGTACGATGCTACAAACAGGTAAGAGATGGGCAGAAGAATGGAAGCAAGATGGACTTGATGTGAGTCTTATAAGTATGCCCACAATGAAACCATTCGATGTAAAAACAATATGTAAATTAATTGACAAGAAACTTCCCATTATTACTTTAGAAGAACATAACATTATAGGTGGACTGGGAAGTGCCGTTGCTGAGGTTATTGCTGAAAGCGGTACAGCTATCAAATTTATGCGCATTGCAATACCTGATAGATTTTCCCATTATGTAGGCAGTCATGATTATCAAAAATCAAAATTTGGTTTAATCAATAAACCAGATATATCGTGGTTGAGGAAATGAGTATTTTATTCATTTTTGGTTGTTGAAAAATACTAGTGTATGCTTGACACCTTCTTTTATAGGAGTTTTTGGTTTCCATCCTAATGATTTTAGTCTAGAATTATCAACAACAAAGTTCCCAACATCTACTTTTTTTGTATATTTTGGTGTTTTTACGTATTTTATTTTGGTATTTGTTAGCTCTTCTAACAATTTACCTAGCTGATAAAACCATGTTTTTTTAAATGACGAAATCCAATACAAGTTGCCAGGTTTCCCTTTTTTCATAATGGTAATAATACCTGAGACAACATCTGAAATGTAAATTAAATCTCTAAAAAAATTTCCGTTATTGAATAAAGTTATATCTTTTCCTTTGAAAGCTTGGTAGATCAAATAATTTATGGCATTTTTGTATGGTACTATTTGTTCTCGTGGTCCAAAAGAATTTGTTATACGAAAAACTAAGGTATCTAATCCATATAATTGATGATAAATTTTGCAATAATATTCACTTGCTAGTCTATTAGCACCATAAATTGTGGTAGGATTGCATGTGGTTTCCTCATTTACAGGAAGCTTATTTGGTCTTCCAACTACAATAAACGTGCTTCCAAGAATAAATTTACATTTAAGATTCATTTTCCTGATTTTTTCCAAAATAAATAAAGTTGATTTTGCATTAGAATCTACATTGTATAGCGGATTTTCAAATGATTTAGAGTGTGAAGTTTCCCCAGCCAGATGTATGATAACTTGAGGTTTATGTTTTTCAATACATTCACCTAATTTATGAAAATTAGTTATATCAATTTTCTCGATTTTAATTTTCTGTAAAATATGTGATATGTTATTTTTTTTGGTATTGCTTTTTGTGATAATTATTAATTTGTGATTTTCTTTTAATAATTGGTCGCATAAATGACTACCCACAAAACCCATCCCACCAGTGATAAGTATCTTCATCTGTCATTTCAAAAGATGACCAAGTTAAAAATTAATTCATCAAATTGTATGAAAGATATTTCTTATAGTGCTTTAATCAAAAGTCATGAAAACTAGTATAATAACAAAAATTAAGGTTCTAGTAAAGGCCGTTAATGTTTTTAAAAATTGGTACCTGTATCCACTAGTTTATTTCAAGATAACAAGACGCGATTATGTTATATTTGAGACTTATAGTGGTCTGAAAATAAAATTAAGAACAAGGAGTACTGATCTGATGGCTTTGACAAATGTTTGGTTAATTCAAGAATATTCAAAACCAAAATTTGAGATTAATGATACTGATGTAATAATAGATATTGGTGCTCATATTGGGTTATTTACATTATATGCATCACAATATTGTAAAAATGGCATTATTTTTTGTTTTGAACCAGTAGAAGAAAATTATCGTGTTCTTTTATATAATATAACACAAAACAATCTAACAAATGTAAGACCATTCAAGAGTGCAGTATCAAAAAGCGAATCTACAATTACAATATATCGTAACAAGGATGAAGCTGGTCATAGTATGTATGGTTCTGATTCCACTTCTATTCAAGTTAATTCCAAATCACTAAAAAAAATCATTGATGAAAATTCTATTGATAGATGTGATTTGATAAAGCTTGATTGTGAAGGTGCCGAATATGAAATCATTGAATCTTTGCCTTTGGAATATTTTAAGAAAATATCAAAAATGATTATAGAGTATCATTTTGCTGATTCAAATCCAAAGTTGATTGATAATCTAAAAACGAAATTAATGGCTGCATCATTTAAGATATCAACTGTTTCAGAGTCTTCTGATATGGGATTACTCTATGCTATAAAACAAGAATTCTTAAATTAGTTGGACAATATTCAGATCTATAATTTAACAATAATCAGTGAAAACTAAATAATTGACATTATCAGCCTCCTTGATGAAGATAGCATTTACGTGTCCTGCTTCGTTACCAGCTACACAGTTTGGTGGCATAATGTTTCTTTGTTTAGATTTAGCAAGAGAGTTAGCGAAAATTGGACATAATGTTAATATTTACACCACAGACATGGATTTTGCAAATAATCCTAAAACATTTAACAAGAATCTTCCTCGTCAAGAAATCATCGAGAGATTTAAAATAAACCGTACACATGTGTGGTTTTCATTTGGTTTATTTTTTGTAAATCCTGGCATGTATTTTCAAATGATGAAAGATGATCCCAACATAATTCATGCTATTGGAGTAAGAAGTTTCCAATCCTATATTGCTGCATTAATTTCAAAAAAGAAAAAAATCCCATTAGTAATATCTGATCAAGGGGGTTTAACAACTCATCCTTCTTTAACACATGGGAATATAATGAAAAAAATTCTTTACAGAATGCAAACTCCAATGATTCGCTTCATAATTAATCAGGCTACAAAAATAAGTGTGGCAAACGAGTATGAAAAACGTATTTTTTTAGATTTTTGTGAAGATTCTAAAATTATTATTGTAAGAAATGGTGTTAATTTAGAAAATATCAATTTGAATAAACTTAATTTCAGAGAACAATATAACATCAAGGAATCTTTTATTTTGTTTTTAGGACGGTTTGATAAAGTAAAAGGCATTGATGTTTTATTGAAAGCAATAAGTGTAATTAAAGATGAATCTGTATTTTCCAATACAAAATTAGTTATCATGGGAGTGGATTTTGGCTTTGAGTCTCAAATGTTAGTAATGATTAAAGAATTAAAAATTGAAGATAAGGTAATAGTTATTAAAAATCCCTCTAGGGAAGCTGTAATTTCTGCATATCAACAAAGTAGGTTTCTAGTATTGCCATCAAGATGGGAACTGTCACCATTAACACCACTTGAAGGATTTATGTTTAAAAAAGCAGTAATTAGCACTACTGCTCATGGAATACCATACACAATAAAAGATAGAGTCCAAGGAATTCTAACAGAGCCTGAAAGTCATGAATCTTTAGCTAATGCAATCATCGAACTTTTATCAGATGAAAAAAAATGCCAAGAATATGGGTTTGCAGGGTATAACATGGTTCAGATAGAATGCAATTCTGTTAAAATGACCGAAAATACCTTAAATATATACCACCAACTTTTAAACGGATAAAATTATTTATGAAAAATTCAAAAAAAATAGACGCGTTTAATGATCCTTCTATAAAAGTGCCTTTTTTTTATCCGCAGATAACTAACGATGATAAAAAATCGATCAACAATGCATTAGAATCTCCATTATTAACAGATGGCCCAAAACTACGTCAGTTTGAAAAAAAATTTGCTGAATTCACTGGAGTAAGGTATGCAGTTGGGGTGTCTAATGGAACGTCTGCCTTACAATTATCACTAAAGGCATTGAACATAGGAAAAGGCGACGAAGTAATTATTCCAGATATGACATTTGTAGCTACAGCTAGTGCAGTTTTACTTGCAGGTGCTATACCAGTACTTGTTGATGTAAATGAAGATGATCTTAACATATCACCAACTTCGATTAAAAACAGCATTACATCTAAAACAAAAGCTATTTTGCCAGTGCATTTTGCGGGAAAAATTTGTGATATAACAGAGATAAAAAAAATTGCAAATAAACATGGTCTCTTTATAATTGAAGATTGTGCACATGCAATTGGAACAAAAAAGAAAAACAAGCATGTTGGCACATTTGGAGATGCGGGGTGTTTTAGCTTTTATCCAACAAAAAACTTAACAACTATTGAAGGAGGAATGATAACTACAAATTCCAAAAAAATAGCAGAATATGTAAGAACTGCAAGAAATCATGGAATAACAAAGTCATTACAGCAAAGATTTTCTAAAGGAAAACCATGGGATTATGACGTTTTTGAACCAGGATATAATTATAGATTAGATGAAATAAGGTCTTCATTAGGAATAAGTCAGCTTGGGAAAATAAAAAGAATGAATTTGCAAAGAAAAAATGCATTCAAGTATTATAACTCAAAATTGAAGAATGTTAAAGGAATAGTTATTCCTTCACTTTTTTCTAATGAGGAACATGCATGTCATCTCTATATATTAAAAATTCAGAAAGGATATGAAATTTCAAGGGATAATTTATTTCAGAAGTTATTAAGAAATGGTATAAGATCGTCAGTTCATTATAAACCTCTTCATAAATTTTCTATTTTCAAAAAATTAGCAAAGAAATATGACTCATTAAAAAATAGTGAAAAAATATACAGAGAAATAATTTCACTACCACTTTACTCACAAATTTCTAGAAATGAACAGAATAAAGTTATTCATTGCATAATAAATTGAAACAGATGTTTTATACGTTAATAATATTTAGGTTCAATGAAAGAGTGAATTAAGTTTGGAAATAACAATAGGAATTCCTGCATATAATGAAGAGAAAAATATTGCTTCCATTATTTTAAAATTAAAAAAAATTACTAAAAAAATAATAGTTTGTAATGATGGCTCAACTGATTTAACAGCAAATATAGCTGAAAATCTTGGTGCTGTTGTTGTTAATCATTCAAAAAATTTAGGCTACGGTGCTGCAATAAGAAGTATTTTTCATAAAGCAAAAGAAATGAATTCTGATGTACTTGTTACATTTGATGCAGATGGCCAACATCAAATAGAAGATATACAAACAGTAGTAAAACCTATCATAAATAATGAAGCTGATATAGTCATAGGATCCAGATTTCTATCTGATAATGCGAAGGTGCCAAGCCATAGAAAGTTTGGAATTAACGTAATCACAAAAATAACTAATGCATCTATACATGAAAAGCTTACAGATTCACAAAGTGGTTTTCGTGCGTATAATAATAAAGTTCTATCGGAAATTTCTCTTACCGAATCAGGTATGGGAGTTTCTACTGAAATTATTATAAAAGCAAGCAGCAAGGGTTTCACAATAGTTGAAGTTCCTATAACAATACTTTATGATGGCAAAACATCAACCCACAATCCTGTATCGCATGGGGCTTCTGTTATTTTCAGCACCATGAAGTTTACATCAATAGAGCATCCTCTGAAGTTCTATGGAATACCAGGTGTAATTTTGGCTGGCATTGGATTGTTCTTTGTAGGATGGGCTGTCCAATATTATGGCGAATTTAGAACTTTTCCTCTTACCTTGGCAATAATTGCCATAGGTCTAACATCTCTTGGAGCTTTGTTGACAATAACTGGGGTAATGTTATATTCTTTGGTAAGTGTAGTAAGAGAGCGTCATAACAAATAACTATTTTTTTAATAGAATAACAAGCTTGGTAACATTAAACTGATAATGATATGACTAAATTAAAGGCAATTACATCAATAGCTTCTGCAGATATTATAGGAAATAGCATTTCCGCTTTTTTTTGGTTTTACATGGCTACATTGATAGAACCAGCAAAATATGGTGAAATCCATTATTTTTTAGGTATTGCAGCAATTGCTTCTGTAATTTCTCTTTTTGGTACACAAAATACTCTTATTGTTTATATAGCAAAAAATGTAAAAATTCAATCAACATTTTATTTTATTTCATTAATAATAGGTAGCATTTCATCACTTATTATAATTTTTATTTTTTTTAGGATTGATGTAGCTGTTGTTCTTTTAGGTTACATTATCAACACGTTAGCAATTGGAGATTTACTTGGAAGAAGGTTGTATAATAAATATTCTAAATATGTTCTAATTCAAAAAATTTTGACGACTGTTTTAGGTATTGGTTTTTTTTATGTGTTTGGTGTGGAAGGTATTATTTTTGCCTTAGCCCTTTCTTATGTAGCGTTTACTATTAGGATCTATAATGGGTTTAGGGAATCAAAAATAAATTTTTCATTAGTAAGATCACGTATTGGCTTTATAACTAATAACTATACAATAGGATTAATATCAGGATTTAGTGGTCAAATTGACAAACTTATCGTTGCACCGCTGTTAGGATATGTGATTCTTGGAAACTATAGTTTGGCAGGACAGGTAATTTCAATTCTTATGATCTTTACTACAATTTTATACAAATATTTACTACCTCAAGATGCAAGTGGTTTTCAAAATAAAAGATTAAAAAAACTTACTGTTGTTGTTTCATTTGGTGTAACATTCTTTGGAATCTTGGTATTACCACTGTTAATACCTCAAATATTTCCCAAATATTCAGAGTCTGTTGAGGCTATTCAGATTATGAGTTTAAGCGTTATTACTTCAGCAGTTGGCATGTTATATACTTCTAAATTTTTAGCTATGGAGAAAAGTAGATTTGTTCTTTTTAGTACGTTAATTTCTCTTGTAACATTAGTAAGTGGTACTATTGTATTAGGAGGCATGTTTGGTATTATCGGTATAGCTACAGCACACGTATTATCTTCCATATTTGGTGTTATTTTTTTAATTATTTCTAATAGGCATGTTAAGGGATCGTATGTCAGATAAAAAAAATTTAGAAATACACTATTTGATACAAAGACTAAATAACAAATTTGAAACATTAAGCCGTTATCCTATAATCTGCTTAATTGTTATAGGATTAATTGGATTTTTGGTACGATTTTATTATTTTCCTTATGATGTACCTTTAACATTAGATGCTTTAGGTTATTTTTGGTACGCCATGGATATGAGTGTGTTGGGAAGATTTCCTGAGGGATATAATTTTCCTAATAATGGTTGGCCTTCATTTCTTTCAATTTTCTTTTCTCTAATTAACTCTACAAATTTTCTAGATTACATGAATCTACAACGATGTTTGTCCATCTCAATATCGGTTATTACTATAGTTCCTGTTTATTTAGCATGTACAAGATTTTTCAATAAATCTTATTCGTTGTTAGGAGCAGCGTTATTTGTTTTCGATCCTAGAATTATTCAAAATTCATTATCAGGAATTACAGAACCAGCGTATATTTTGCTTGGAAGTCTAGTATTATTTTTTATTCTAAGTAAGAAAATGACGTCAATTTATGCAGCTTTTGGAATAGCTGCGCTATTTTCTTTGGTAAGATATGAAGGTCTGTTTGCTATAGTAGCTCTTTCGATTATATTCTTTTTAAGATTTAAAAATGATAGGAAGGTAGTGCCAAAATATTTTGTTGCTTTAATCATCTTTTTGGTAGTTTTGCTTCCTATGGTTTACATCAGAACTGTAACAAATGGAAGTGACGGTTTGATTACTCATGCTATTGGAAGTCCTGTTGCATATTATGGTACTAGTATAGCTGGTTTATCAGATCGACCTGCCTTGTTAGAATTAGTATCAAAATCACTAATGTATTTTTCCCAATACCTAGCTTGGGTAATGATACCACTATTCGGATTTTTTGTTCCAAGTGGAACAGTATTATTTTTCAAAAAGTGGGATTATAGAAAAACTACAGTGTTATTGTTCTCAATAGTCTTAATTTTGCCTACACTTTATGCATACTCAAGAGGTTTTCAAGATACTAGATATTTGTTTGTCATGTTTCCTATATTTGCGATTTTATCTCTTTATACTATTGAAAAAATTAGTGGAAAAATTAAAAACTTTGGTTTAATTTGGTTTGTAATAATTACTTTTATTTTATCTGCATCATTACTATTCTTAGATTATAAAAATTTTGATTATGAGCATGAAATACAAGCTTTCAGAATATCAGAATACATAGCAGGCGTGGCAGAAGGTATCAATGACTATTATCCGGAAGCAAAATTTACAGATGTGTCAGAATTAACCAATTATGATTTTCCCACAACAAGTAGTACGATATCAAATGGTCCTAAGCTTTTTCCTACTGAAGGGATCGAAACGTTAAATGAATTTATTATAACCAACAAAGAAAAAGGTCTTTCTCACATAGTTGTTGATAATTCAGAAATTAGACCACAGTTTTTGAAAGATATATACATGAATGAAAGTATGTATCCATTTTTAATTAAAGAATTCGATTCGGTTGAATATGGTTATACATATCATGTCAAAGTGTATAGGATCGATTATGAAAAATTAATTAAGTTAAATTTTTCATAATCGATTTCAAAAACTTTTACTTTAAATTTTTTGAATCCTTCTTTTTCTGAATCATAAATTTTGATAAGATATGGAAAATCTTTTTCATTAAGGTATAATTCATTAACAAATGGATAAAACGAGTCTCCTCTCTCTGTGCTCATAATATATTTCAAATTATGTTCTTTACCATTTTTAATAAGATCGTGTAACGATATACCATATACTGAAATTTTTATCACTTTACTTGGTAGTAAAACAAATGATGATGGTTTAGAATCATCCCACGATTCATCTATTTTTATATTTTTGAATAACTCTGGTGAGCTCCATAGTATGGGATGGTTAAAATAAATCTGACTATTTCCTGCATCAAACAATATATTTCCGTCTAGATTTTTTTCAACAAATTTAGAAAATTCAATTTTTTCATTTTCTAATATCGTATCTGGTTTCTCAAATCTTAAAGTAAACGATGCAGAAAGGACAATTATAATGAAAATTATTAATATTAAAAAAATATTTTTTTGTTTTATTGAAAATGAAAATGCGCTTAATCCATATTCAATGATTCTGTAGATTGTAATTGTGGCAAAAATTGCAAAAAATGGAAATATGTATAATAGAAATCTTCGTTCAGGATTAAAAGATAATGGAACTATCATAGTTGCTAACGTTACTAAAACGATTATCCAATTTGCTTTCAGAAACTTTTTATTTTCATATATTGGTTTTATTGAAAAGAGCATTCCAATTGGTGTTAAGAATATCAGATAGGGAAATGAAATTTTTGCTAGAATTTCTATTTCAGAAATTATTCCTCTAATAAAGAATCTTTCTATGAAATTCAAAATTCCATTTTCGTCAATATAAGTGAAAGGTGAGCTATTTTCGATATTGGGGTTTACGCTTATGCCTTGTTCATAATTTCCAGTCCATATTCTTTCACCAAGCCAACTATACGTAGGATTTCCAAATTGTTCGTTGCGTTGATACAACATAGGTGAAGCAATTATTAAAAAAATAACAACACAAATTGCATAATTGCGTAGCTGTTTTACCGATTTATCAAAATTTAGAAAATATATGATTGAAAGTGGTAAAAATATCATTACTCCACTTGGTCTAATCCACCAAAGTATTGCTGCGATCAGAAATGCAATATAAACATGCTTTGTTTCTTTGTTTAATATAAAATAAAATGCACTGATCAAAACTAGAAAAAATAGTGGTTCTGCAAGACCAAATCCCGCAATGTGATTTAGATGTGGTTGAAATGCAAATAAGCTAGTCATAATAATTGCATATTTTTTTTCAAAAAACTTTCTTCCTAAAAGATACACCATAAAGATTGTCATAGTTGATATCGTAATACTTAGAAAACGCATAGTGTTTGAATAGTCTAGAAAATTTTCAGAATCCACTAGTTTGATAAAAGGTGCTGCTAACATAGGCCAACCTGAATGGCGTTCTGGATGCTGTACAAATTGACCATTACTGATTGCTATAGCATGTAAGGTATAATCTAGGCTATCTGAAAAAAGAGGAATTGTAAAATCAATTAGATATAATTTTAGTCCTAAAGAAATTATGGATATTAAAATTAGATAAAAAACAATCACTTTTTTTGATAAATTCATTATATTTCAGGAATTTATGTTGAGCTAATTATATTCAGTTGTTTTTGTCATTTTAGTTTTTTAAACCATATTTTAGTATGATGTATAGTGCTTTAATACCATCTTTCCATGTAATTTTTTTTCCTTCTAAATAACTTCTACTTCGATATGTTATTGGAACTTCAATTACTTGACATTTTAGCTTACCTATTTGAGCGGTGAACTCTGGCTCAAAACCAAACCTGTCTTCTTTTAACTTGATTTTGTTTAATATTTCCTTTGTAAATACTTTGTAGCATGTTTCCATATCAGTGATCGACAGTCCTGTAAATAGATTGGATACAAAGGTAAGAAATTTGTTCCCAACATAATGAGAAATAAAAAAGAACTTGTCTGGTTGTTCGCCTATGAATCTAGAACCAAAAACAACCTCGGATCGGTGGTTTATTATTGGTTCTATAAGTATTCTGTAATCTGATGGTTCGTATTCCAGATCAGCATCTTGTATGATTATAATATCACCGGAAGC
>CAYJUR010000003.1:0-18714 GCA_964373405.1 uncultured Methanosarcinales archaeon
AAATAATGACGCAACCTTTGCATATTTTTCTGCTGTAACCACTTTGTTAAATTGGATCTCTTGGAAAGTACATAAAAGAACAGCTAATCCATGTTGAATTCCATAATGTGCAGAGATAGGGTGACTCATAGCATGAGCAAGATTTGTATCTGTGATGCCTATTGAAAAACCAGCTAAAAGTGAACCTAATGCCATTTTTTCTCTAGAAATAATATTTTTTGGGCTTTCCCAACTTTTTTCAAAATTATCTACAATTAATTCTAAACTCTTAAGTGCAAAATAATCAGATATTATGTTGCTGTTCTTTGAAGTAAAAGATTCAAGGGCTTGGGTAAATGCATCAAAACCAGAAATTGCAACCAATTGTTGTGGCATAAGGCACAATAATTCTGTATCGATGATAACAAGTTTTGGATAAAGCTTCTCATTTTTTATTCCTTTTTTCATTTTAGTTTGAGAATTTGTGATAACTGCATATGGAGTAGATTCTGAACCGCCACCTGATGTTGTAGGAATTGCTATTAGTGGAAGTGATTCTTTTGTTATAGGTTTTGCTTTTCTGTCTTTGATGTTAATGTAATCCCATGAATTTCCTCCATTTGTTGCTTGCATTGCAACGATCTTAGCTGTATCTATACTACTTGTACCACCAACACCAAGAACACAATCTGCTTTAAATTCACAACATAATTTAGAGGCTTTATCAACTTCAAGATCTGTAGGATTAGTATTCACGCCAGCGAAAATAAAACTGTCAATATTCTCTTTTTTTGTCAAATATTGTATTTCGTCTAAAACTCCTGCATTTTTCATACTTTTGTTACCAGTAACAACAAAAATACGTGAGAATTTGAAAGAACTTTCTTTAATAAATTTACGAAAAGCGCTTTTTTCTGCTAATACTCGTGCGGGATAAAAAAAACTTGAACTCATGTTCTAAATGTTTTGTTCAATAGTACGTACAATTGTTTTTTCATTCATGTTATATTTTTGATATAATTCATCAGGACTACCACATTCTGCAAAAGTATCTTTTAATCCGATTCGTATGATCTTTAATGGTTTATTCTCTGAAAAAATTTCAGATATTAATCCACCAAGACCACCATATATTGAATGGTCTTCTATAGTTATAATGAATTTAACATCTTCTGTTAATTTTAAAAGTGTGTTAACTTGGACATCGGTTAGTGAACTTAAATTTATCACTTTTGGATGAAAGCCAAGTTTTTCTTTTACAATTTTTCTTGCTTTTATAGAGCGATAAACCATAGGTCCTATTGCTATAATAGCTACCTTTTCTCCATCCTCAGTTAACGATGGATGACCGTATTTCCATTCATAATCTAAACTATGTAAGTTAGGTACAGGACTTTTTCCCGCCTTAATTATTATTGGTCCTTCAGTTTCAGCAGCAAACTTTACCATTTGTTTCATTTCTATAGAATCTGCAGGTTGCAAAAGTTTGATGTTAGGAATGGATCTAAAGATCGAGATATCTTCTGTTAATTGATGTGTAACACCATCAGCTCCAGAGTCAAGACCATGATGGGTAATAACAAATTTTACGTTTAGATTAGGATATGCAATAGAATTTCGTACCTGATCAAGGGCACGCATAGCAATAAACATAGCATAAGAATTTACAAAAGGAATCAATCCGAAAGTGGACATACCGCCTGCTATACTTACCATGTTTTGTTCTGCAATTCCAAATGAAAAACTTCTATCTTTAAAAATTCTAGTGAATTTGTCTATAAGTGTAGCTTCTTTTGAATCAGAATCTAAACATACTATACGTTCATCGTGTTTTGCGACTTCTATTAATTCATCAACATATACTTCCCTTAGATTAAATAATTCCAAAACTATTTCAGCTCACTTAATGCATTATTCAATACTTCTGTTGTGAATTTTTTTCCTCCTACATGCCAGTCATTATTATTTTCCATAAATGATACTCCTTTTCCTTTAATGGTGTGTGCAATGATGAGTTTTGGTTTTGATGTTCGAAATGAATTAAGTGCATCATATAAGCTTTGAAATGAATGACCATAGGCCTCTTTAACTTCCCAATTGAATGAGATCCATTTATCAGCTAATGGTTCAATATTCATTATTGATTCTGTTTTTCCGTCTTGTTGAAATTTATTATAATCTAAAATTGCAATAATATTAGATAGATCATAACTTCCAGCAGACATTGCCGCTTCCCAAATCTGTCCTTCCTGTATTTCACCATCACCCAAAAGTACAAAGAATCGTGGCTCTGTAATTTTCAAATAGTTTGCAGCTAAACACATACCTACTGCAGCGCTAAGTCCTTGACCTAGACTTCCACTTGTATAATCTATGAATGGTAGTGTATTGTATTCAGGGTGAGTCTGAAGTTTTGTGTTAAATCTTCTAAATCCTAATAATTCGTTTTTTTTTAACCAGCCTAGTTGAGAGCAGATTGCATAAAAAACAGGTGCTGCATGACCTTTGGATAAAATTAATCTATCACGTAATTCCCATTTTGGGTTATCAACTTTAATACACATTTCGTGATGTAATAACCACACCAAAATTTCTACACATGATAATGCGCTCCCGGGATTACCAGAACCTGCATTTTGAATCATTTTAAGTACATCTTTTCTAACTTCTTTAGAATAATTTTCCAAATTATCGGCTAAGGATTTAGATAATAGTTTAGGTATACGATTCATCTCAAATAGTTAATGCTTTATCTATAGCTACTACTTGTTCTACAAGTTTTTCTAATTTTTCTAAAGGGAATGTTCCAATTGGATCGCTTTTTGCTTTATCAGGAAAAGGATGTACCTCTAAGAATAATCCATCAATACCATTAGCAACAGCACTTCTTACAAGTGGCAAAATAAAATCACGGTGTTTTAAGTTTGTATTTTCTATTATAGTATCATTACCATGAATTGAATGGGAAGCGTCAAAAATAACTGGACACCCAAACTGTGAAATAATTTGGAGAGAACGCATATCAGAGACCAATGTTTGATATCCAAACATTGTTCCTCGTTCAGTAATCATAATGTCATGATAACCTTCTTGTGACAACCTAGATATGACATTTTTCATTTCCCATGGTGCTGTAAACTGACCTTTTTTTATGTTAATTATTTTTCCAGTCTTTGCACTATCTAAAATTAAATCGATCTGTTTTGATAATAATGCTGGAATTTGTATAATATCTGCTACTTCAGCTACTGAAATACACTGTTCTCTTTCATGAACATCAGTGAGAATGGGAGTTTTAATTTCTTTTTTAATTTGTTTTAATTCTTCTAATCCTTTCTCCCAACCAGGTCCTCTAAATGAACCTGAAATAGTTTTGTTGGCTTTATCAAAACTTGCTTTAAAAATATAATTTAAACCATATTTTTTACAAATACGATTTGCTTCATTTGCAATTTCTATACATGTTGTTAAGTCCTCAACTATACATGGTCCTGCAATCAAAGTAAGCGGAGAGTCATTTCCAATAGTAAAAGATTCACAGTTAATTTTTTTGATTGTCGTTCTATGAGTCCTACCATTTCTATGATGCATAAACTATTTCCTCAATTATTTTCTTTAAATCCTTACTATTGAACTCAACTGGATGCTGTTTGAGTGGTCTGTATTTAAAATTCAAAACATTATATAATATTTTTTCTGGCAAATCATCTGATATATCATGGTAGCTACTTGCATGTTTATTTAATCCAACTTTATCTAATAACTCAAAAACCAAGTTTACTAAATAATCAGCTTTGTGATCCGTTGATCTTTCTGTGCATTCTAAAAATAATTTGTCATATACATAAGAAAGTGATTCTGGTTTATTTTGCAAAGTTGCTTTTAATACAGGAAGTGTAGAAATTGCAACTGCTATACCATGTGGTATTTTAATAAGAGCGCCCATAGTTTCTGCTATTGCATGCGCAGTAGTTGTTCCTCTATGTGCAATTGCTATTCCTGCTAAGGTACTTGCCCATGCCATATTCCTCCTTAAGTCCAAGTTTTTTGGATCTTGTAAAACTTTTGGAAGACATTCAAAAATAATCTTCATTGCTTCGATTCCTGCGCATTCAGAAACTGGTGAGTATTTTGATATATTCAAACATGATTCCAATGCATGAGCAAACGCATCCATTCCTGTAGAAGATGTGAGTTCATTTGGCATTGAATCCATTAAAGTAGGATCAATAAAAGCTGCTTTGGAAAAGATTGCTGTTTCTTGTATTGTGCCTTTCTGATTGGTTTCTGGATTGTTTAATACTGCATAAGGGGTTACTTCCGAACCGGTTCCAGCAGTAGTAGGTATTGATATTATGGGAATTGTTTGATTTAAAATTGGTTTTGGCGGACGATTTGAAAGATTAGCATACATCCAAATTGGTTCTGGATTTGTTAATGCGATTGATAATGATTTAGCGAAATCCAAAGCGCTTCCTCCACCTAATCCTATAACACAATCATAGTTTTTTCCAGATAGTTCTTTTGCAGATGAATCAATAAATGTACAATTTGGTTCTGGAAAATCAAGGTAATGTATTTCTATAACAATATTGTTATTTTCTAAAATTGAAATAATTTTTTTTTCTAGATGTTTTAGATCATTTAAAGTAACTAAGAGAATATTAGAACCAAATTTTTTACAAACATCAGGAAGTTGTTGAATAGAATTAACACCAAAGAATATGGATGTTGGTAAATTAAATTCAAATTTGTGTATCACAGTGTCCATATAATATCTTCCTTGGTTTCATCTTGATACATATATGATTGCATTTTTTATTTAAATAAACAAGTCCGCAAAAGAAAATTTTCTCAAGTCTATGTACATACAAAAATTTCCCTTTTGATAACTATGATCTTCTTTATAGTCACATTTTGTGTAGCATTTTTTCATCATAATTATTGGACTTTATTTAAGACAATATTTTTTAAAAGATAAAGTTATAAGTAGTTTATATTCTCAAAAAAAATGATCTGCCGCAACCGCTCCAGATTGATTAAAATTAAAATAAAATCCTTGCAGGTTAGGGTTGTCTGCTTCTATTGTTATCCATGAAGGAATTTCGTGAAGAACAGATTTAAGATAATAATCTTTTGCTGTATCCAAACGTAGTTCACTATATGGATCAAGTAAAATGCATTTTTCAATAGATGTAAATCCATCTTCATTAAAAAATTTTAGTTTTACATTTGCTGGTTTTTGGTAATTTTTCTGTGGAGAAAAGTTGGCAATAGAGATAATCGAGTTACCAATATTAAAAATAGGACACCAATGAAAAGAACCAGGTTTATTTTCAAGTAATGGGTTGCCTACTCTAGAGTTAAAACAGATATTACATGGTAATTTTGCTTTTGAACCACACATTCCAACATTTAGACCAAATTTTAATCTAGCGGGAATTTTATCTTTAAAATCACTTATTATGTGAGCCGTTTTTACCTTAGCAGGATCAAGATTATATTTTTTAATTAATTCATTAAAAGAAATTTTAATTAATTTAGAATCTTCGCTGTTTATACTTAAAAAGTTTTGAACTTTGTGAAGTTGCTTACCTGTACTATCATGAAAATCAATGTGAAGAATGAAACTGGAAGGAGAAAAACTTGGATAACAAACAAGTTCTGTGTATAGATTGTTTTCAGCAAAAATAGGAACATAAAATGAACAGTCATAATATCTATCACTCATTCTATCCCAATAATCATATGACGTTGAACATGATGAACAATCGTAATATGTATGAGTTAAGCTTAGGGAAGGAAAGGAACGTTGAATATTTCCTGCTACGAAGCGAGTATAAAATCCTTCGAAGTTATGCTCAATTGTTATTGTGCCTGGTTTTTCATTTAACAGTTTAGCCAAATCTGGTATATAGTCTATGAATTTGCAAAATATTGTTTGGTATGGTTTTATCACTCCCAAGTGAAACATGCCTCCAAATTTCTGTGAATCACAGTTAGTAACGATGTACTTTATGGTACCATTAGGATTTGTTTTTGGTCCATTTACAAAAGCAAAAAAAGCATTTATGTCATTATTTTCATGAATATCAAACCCTGTTTCAGGAACTCGAAATTTTTCGTTTTCAGCCAAATCCTCCAAATCATTATAGATCCTGCCTGTTGTATGAACACAAGCATTGAATTCACTATTATAATAATTAAGAACAAGTGCTGGATAGGGAAAAACCAAATCCCTTGTTGAAAATATCTCAACTTCTATAGAACCTACAAATTCAGATTTTCCTTTATACTGTGTTTTCTCTAGTAAATCGTCTAACTCAATTGAATATGATCTTGGCGAATTAATCATTAGTGAGTTTCTTAGAAGTATTTTTCCTCCACTATCTCGTAATGTAATTAATAGATTAACTTCTTGGATTTTGCGTTTTACAAACCAATATCCAAGAAAGAGAATGTTAGTTGAGTATGAGTCATTCTTTATCACTGGAAATATTCCAGAACTACGAAAAACTGGTTTTTTTGTTAAATCTATGGGTTCACTAAATTCATGAATAGAGCGGAGGTGTTGGTTAAAACTTTTCACACGCTAATCTTTCCTAAATTCTATTTAAATTATGTTAATGTTTTAGGTGCTCACAATATAATATATCCATACTATAAACTCTAGAGAAAATCATTTTATTCTCCATTATTTTAACAAAGTATTACTAAAATAAAACTCGCCGCTTACAAGATTGATAGTAGACCTTCTGAATTGACAACAAAACATCAATAGTAAATCAAACATCTCAAAAATCTATTTGATTCAAAAAATTATGGTTTTTTATATGGGGTTTGTTTTGTCGATCTATGAAAACAGCTGTAATTACAACGGGTGGTTTAGGAACACGATTATTAACATGCACTAAAGCTAATCCAAAAACTATGTTGCCTCTATATGGACGATCTTTTGATAAAAATCCTGAACCTTTGCTACGGCCGTTAATAGAAATAATTTTTGAAAATTTATACAATCATGGATTTCGAAGATTTTGTTTCATAGTGGGTACAAAAACAAGACGATCAATTTTAGATCATATGATTCCTGACATGGACTTTATTAAATTACTAAAAAAACGAAATAACAATTTTGATAAGAGATTCATACAAGCTCTTTTGCGATTGTACAAGAAGATGGAAAAATGTGAGATGTCGTGGATTTCCCAAAACACGCCAATGGGATTTGGGCACGCCCTTCTTTCAGCAAAAAAGTTCGTAGGACAAAATAGTTTTTTACTTCATGCTGGTGATGCTTATTTTCCAAACTATGATTTTCTTACTGATTTTATTAACTATAATCAAAAAAATAATGATATCTCATGTACTCTACTCCTACAATATAAAAAATTACTAAAAGGATATGGTATCGCACAAATAAAAAAAAGCAATCCCTTAGATTTAGTTTTTCACGTTGAAGAAAAACCAAAAAAACCACTTAGTAATATGGTCATTTTACCAGTGTACATTTTTAAACCAATCATTTTTGACGCTTTAGAAAAAACCAATTTGGATCATAATAACGAATTACAAGTTACTGATGCAATTGCTACTATTATGAGATGGAATCATCAAGTTACTGCATTTAATATGGGAAAAAAGCGATGGTTTGATATTGGAACTACAAGACAATATTACAAAGCGTTAGTTTATTCATATAGACAAGCTGTAAAATAGCTTCTTTCTTCTTATTAGACAGTAAAGTTTTAGATAACCACTTTTGGCTAGATAAATGAATTGAAAAATAAGATTATTTTCTGGTTAACAAATTCTATGGTTAGCTTTGGAGTGATGAAATTTATACACGAAAAGTTTGATTGTGATATTTATGGTATAGCAGATATTACTGATAAACCAAAAATTTTTTTTCTTAATCAAAAATTAGTTCCACTAGTAAAAATCTGGTTTTATCATGATTATGTATCCAAAAAAAACAAAAATCCAGATCTAAAATATCTCTCTTATATTGAAGAAAGATACAAAATTAATTTATGGCTTCTTGCATCTAACGAAAGAATTTTCTCTAAATTCAATAATTTTTATAAGTTTTCAAATAATGAAATATTATGTATTCTCGAACAAGAATGTAGATTATTTGAACAGATTCTTGAAGAAGTGAAACCAGATTTTGTGATAATGGGACTAACTGTTTTACATAATGATCATCTTTTTTATGAAATGTGTAAGGCAAAAGGAATTAAAACTCTAATATTAACACATACAATTTTTCCTTACTTATACATGATCGTGGATGATATTGATGCAACTCTTAACATAAAAAATTACAATAATACTACTACCATGACAGTCGCAGAACTACAGAATTTTTTAAAAAGGTTTGATCCGACCAACCAAGCAAGAAAATATAAAACAACATTTCAAAACTCAAAGTTAACTTATTTCAAAGCTGCATTAAAATTTCTCACATCATCTAATACTAATGTTAAAACGCATTACACGTATTTTGGTAGAACGAAATTTCAAGTTATTGTTAAAATGCTTATCTATACACTAAAAAAACAATACAGAGAATTTTTCATGAATAGAAATCTAAACTATAACATAGATGATTCTTACCCATTCATTTATTTTCCATTGCATATAGAACAAGAAAGAACATTACTTCTTGGTGCCCCATTTTATACAAACCAACTTGAAATTTTAACAAATATTTCAAAATCTTTGCCCATCGGTTACAAATTAATAGTAAAAGAACATCCAATAATGATATTTCGTGGTTGGCGTAGTATTTCAGATTATAAACATATTATGGCATTACCAAATGTTGTACTTTTACATCCTTCTGTCAACTCTGATGAAATTATAAAAAAATGCTCATTAGTAGTATCCATTAATGGAACTGCCGCACTACAAGCAGCTTTTTATCAAAAACCATCAATATTGTTTGTTGATAAAGACTCTTCTTCTTTTCTTCCTTCAGTATATTGTATCAACTCCATCGAAGAACTGCCTCAAGCTATACGCATATCTTTAAAAAAGGAAGTAAACACAGAAGCTTTAAGCAAATATGTAAATTTTATAAAAGAAAACTCGTTTAATTGTGATATTCCAAAGTTAGGAACTGCATCACAAAATTATTTTCAGTATGGCGGATTTCTTATGGACGTAGATGTCACTCTAACAAAAATGGAATCATTTTTATCAGAAAATCGAACCTCATTTGAATTAATAGCTGATCAATTTATAAAAAAGATTCAAAATTATAAAAAACTCCATTAGAAAATTTATAACACTCACAACAATCTACATATTTTAATTTCATTGTAGTGAGGATATTTTCTTTTGTGATGCTAGCAAATTATAGGTTGATTACAAATATTTTCATTATATCATAAAGCGATAATTTTACAGTACTTCTTTTGTTAAAATGTCTCTTAATTCCTTTTTTGACAGTAATTTGACTTTATCTGATGAATACTCATCTACAAGCTCAGTTTTTTTTGTATTGGGTATTATTCTGTTTAAACCTGTTTGATCTTCAAAAATTACATAGTCATTATTCAAATTTTCATATGTATTTCTAATTTCATGTCTGCTTATTAATGTCTCATGAAATTTTTCTCCCGGTCTTATAGGAATATTCTCTATTTCTCCATGATAATCTAATAATTCACATATGACATCTTTCATATCGCCAACTTTGTATGCATTTAATTTTGGCACAAATACATCGCCCCCAAAACTATTTTTTATAGCTCGTAAGATTAGATCAAGAGCTTGGTTCATTGTAATATTAAATCGGGTCATACTGGGATTAGTAATTGTAAGTTTTCTTTTAGATTTTATTTGTTCTATGAATTTTGGAGCCACAGAACCTCTACTACCTAAAACATTTCCATACCTTACACATGAAAACTTGATGTTTCTAGAACCTCTGTAATAGTTTGCAGAAATAAACAACCTTTCCATTAACAATTTTGTTGCTCCATAGGTGTTAAATGGGTCAACTGCTTTATCGGTTCCAACTGCTAAGGCAAATTCAACTTTTCTGTCTAGACATGCTTCAATTAAATTCTGAGCTCCTTGAACATTAGTTTTCACGGCTTCAAATGGATTGTATTCAATTACTGGTACATGTTTTAACGCTGCAGCATGAACAACAATATTAATGTCTTCTAATGCTCTAGATAGTCTATCTTTATCTCTAACATCTCCAATTAAGAATCTTAATCTTTTATCATTAAATACAGATTCCATCTGAACTTGTTTTTGTTCATCTCTACTGAAAATTCTTATCGTTTCTACGTCCGTTTCTAACAATTTTTTAGTTAAAGCTGTACCAAGAGAACCGGTTCCACCGGTAATGAGAATTTTTTTATGTTCAAGCATAGTGGTTTAACTCTAAGCGTACTAAAAGAATCTTACGTCTTATTGTTTTTCATCATCTATGAAATTACCAATATAATTTTTACAATAACCAATAGATTTGTAACTCATTATATTTCATGCACTCAATAAAAGTAACTCTACATGGTTATAATTCTTCTCGCACTAGTTTTCTAAGAAATAACGTGTCGCCTACAGAATCTTATTGGATCTCAACTAATTTATTTTTTTGATACAAAACTATTCTGTGTCAGAATTTATCAATTCATAAGTATACTCTAAAGGTCTAAAACCAAGTTTTTGTATGATCTTCTGGGTTTTAATATTTTTGGGAGCAACATTCCATAGATATCTCTTACGTGGATTTTTCTTCATTAGTAATTTAAAAACAATAGAAGCTATTTCTTTTTCTTGTGATTCTTTTTCAACAGTCAATCCACATTCATCATTTTTTGACAGATAAATAGCACCAATTTTTTTATTTTGAATTTTTCTTACATTCCTGCTTGTATAGGGTTTTGATAACACAAATTTGAGATGTTAATCATACGTTGGCATTTTTTTATGAGAAATATTAGGTAATGGATTTCGATTCTTTAATAGTTCATAAAGAAATTCACAATCAGACTTTTCAACTTCTCTTAATATAATTTCATTTTCATTTATCACATTAAACAATTATTTGTGAATAATATTTCATCATTATATATACACTTATTACTAATATTTTAAAAAACTGTAACAATTGTTTTCATTATTGATGAAGAAGCATATAGTTATTGGTTTGGGTGAAATAGGCAACCCTATACTAAAATTAATTAAAAAACAATTCCTAGCAACAGGTTATGATGTCAATTATAATCTAATGAACAACAAAGAATTTGAAAAATTACGAAGTTATCAAACAACCTTTGCTCATATTTGTATACCTTTTTCAAGCAATTTTGAAAAATCTATCCTGAATGTAGTTAATGACTATAATCCAAAATGCGTTGTTATACACAGTACAATTAGACCATATACAACAGAAAAATTACAAAATAAACTGAATATTCCAGTAATCTACAGTGCTACAAGAGGTGTCCACAAAAGGATGATTTATGATTTAAAACGATATACAAAATTTTATGCGCTCGAACCAAACGCACCAAATAAAAAATGGGCTTCTTTAGAATTTTCTAAAACCATGAATAAATGTGGCATTAAAACAAAAAAAATGTCAAAACCTATAGTATTGGAACTTGCTAAAATTGTAGTTGACACATCATACTATGGTTGGTTGATAAATTATGCTCAACTTAGTAAAATGATTGCAGATGAAAATAATGTAGATTATAATGAAATGTGGATGTTTGCAGACGAAATTCACAAATTTTTAAATAACAGGCCAAAAATGTTTCCCGGATTCATTGGTGGCCACTGTGTAATACCTAATCTTGATCTGATAAAAAATGAGACACTTAATCTTATAAAAGAAATTAACTCAGATTATTATAAAATACTTCAAAAAAGAAAAAAGAAAATCAAACATAGGTACGTATAACAATTAAAAGTTATAATTTCTTAAGAATTATTATCACTAAATCATCGTTTTATCATTTATCAATACTATGATGTTATCTAAGATTTAATTGAGTACAAATAATTGTACTTAATAATGATTTCTTTTATTCTGTGCCTCTCAAATAATTTAAATTAATACAACCTCAAATAAAATGAAAACCGCGAAGTTGATTATTTCCAAGTCAGAATAGATTCACGTTGGTGATTAAGACCTATATTTTATCTACTAATCTTTTTTTTATAAATTCAATTGATTTTACAGGCGAAGGATCAGTTTTCGATATGATTGCCGCGTATATTGTAGAATAATCTAAAAGATAAATGAGATTAATTATTTTAGAAAAAATATTGCCTTTTATTGAATAGATTTCTTTATACTCTATATTGCTCTCGTTAAAATATTCTTTAAGAATCTTCCATATTTTTTTCGTTTTAACGTGGTCATCTTTTCCTTGTAATAAAATTGGTTGAACATTGGACAGTTTTTCCCATGCAACTATGCCATTATGAACGGCTTCAATTACATCTTCAGCTATTGCATGTATCTTCGCATTTTCTTGAAGTGAGTTTTTAAATCGTATTGCAGCAGCTTGTAACCCATATGGATAATAGATTAATGGAATGCCTTTTATCCACTTTGCCAAATTAAATGAGGGGTTATATTCAGTCAAATTAGAAGAAGAGATTTCTTTTTTCATCTCTTTTAACTTTGTAATAGATTCAACAACATCAGATTTTGTTATTGACAAAATAGGCATTAGTACATTTAAAGTACTATATAGATATGCTGTCAACGAAGCTCTAGGTGAATGAATTTGTGGTATTTTCTCATGTACAATTCTATGTTTTTTACAATAGTCTTCTAGCTTACCTCCACCAGAAAAGGCAACGATTTTAGCGTTTAATTTTTTTGCAGACTCCAAAACTGTCAATGTTTCAATAGTATCACCAGAAACACTTGTTGCTATAACTAAACTATTGGAGTTGACCGTATTTGGAAGATGATATCCCTTTACTACAGATATATGAGTTTCTGTTTTTGAAAATATTGCAGAAAATATATCTCCAATAATACCAGATCCTCCCATTCCTGCAAATACTATATGCTCTAGCTGTTTTGTTTCAATTTGAGCTAGTTTTCTATTGTAACATTCAGAAGCAAGCTCTGGCCATATATCGTAAACTTTGTACATTCTCTGGACATCATATTTATCCAAATCTTTCCTAGTGATCATTGTGTTTAGAATAAATAGTCATAATATAATGTATAAAGTAACAAGTCAGGCAAATTATAATTTAACATTGAAAGATTAGTCAGTTAAAGTACACTGGAATTAATCCCGTAAAACCAATCAATAAAATTTAGCTAAAACTTACAATAATAAACAATTCAAATTTATTTTAAATAGAGTTTAATTCAAGAAACTATGTTGGAAAAAGAACAAATCATAGACAATTTATCTTTGAAAACAGTAGAATGGAAAGACAACAAAGTAATAATGATTGATCAGACAAAGCTTCCAAACAAGCTAGAATACGTAGAATATTCGGATTATCATGACGTCGCAAACGCAATAAAGAATATGGTTGTTAGGGGAGCGCCAGCTATTGGAGTTTCTGGAGCATTTGGTTTAGCCTTAGCAGCTATTCAAAGCAAAGCTACCTCAAAAGAAGAATTGATCAAAGATCTAGAATATGCGAAACAACATCTATTTTCAACAAGACCTACTGCAGTGAATCTCAAATGGGGACTAGATAAAATAATGGAAATTGCAAAAAAAGTAGCAGATATCTCAACTATGCGTAACTCGATCATAAACGAAGCAAAAAAAATTGCAGAGGATGACATCAAAACAAACATATCGATAGGTAATTTTGGTTCTAAACTATTCAACGATAACGATACAATCATGACTCACTGCAATGCAGGAGCACTAGCTACTGTCGCATATGGTACAGCTCTTGGTGTAATTCGAGCAACAAAAGAAAATGGAAAAAAAATAAAAGTGATAGCAACTGAAACACGACCAGTACAACAAGGATCAAGGCTTACTGCATTTGAGCTACAACATGATGGAATTGATGTTAGTCTGATACCAGATACTGCTGTAGGATATGCAATGGTAAAAGGTATTGTAAACAAGGTTTTAGTGGGAGCAGATAGAATACTTCAAACAGGCCATGTTTTTAATAAAATTGGTACCTATCAAATTGCAATGATGGCAAAACAACACAAAATTCCATTTTATGTTGCAGCACCACTTTCTACATTTGATCTTCAAAGTAAACCAGAAGATGTAAGAATAGAGATGAGAAAGGCAGAAGAAGTTACAGGAATTGGTAACAATAAAACTGCACCAGAAGGAATACATGTGATAAATCCTGCATTTGATATAACCCCGCCAGAGTTGATCTCTGGTATTATAACAGAAAACGGCGTGATAAAGCCACCATACGAAGAATCTATAAAAAAATTATTTGAAGCTAAGAAATAGAAAGTTTTTATTGATTTTAATGTGATTCTAAAAATATGAATACAATCAACGTCGAACAAATCCGAAATTCACTAAAATACTGCATGGATCCAGAAATTCCAATAAATGTTGTCGACATGGGATTAATCTACGAAATAACCCTTTCTGACAATAATGATGTAAATATAAAAATGACAATGACTACACACGGCTGTCCGCTTCATGAAACACTAGTCAATGATGTAATACGATTTACAAAAAAAGTTCCAGGTGTAAATAATGTCAAAGTCGATATTGTGTGGGATCCTCCTTGGTCAATTGATAAAATGTCTAATGAAGCAAAGTCAATACTAAAGAACAAAACTGGTAAAAATAATCCAGCTCCAATCGATTATGAAACAACAATGCCTCAGGGTATAGGTTCATTAATAAAACAAGAAGACGGCTCTATGGTACTAGCAAATGAGCATAATCAGGGATTTATGGTAAATCAAGCCATAATTGATTTTTGGAAGTCATGTAACGGAAAAAGAAAGATAACCGAATTAGTTGATATCTTTGCCCAACAAACAGGCCTTCAAAGATCGCAGATAGAAAAAGAAGTAATACAACTAGTAAAACAACTCCTAGATGGAGGTCTTTTGGTCATTTCAAATCAAGAAACCATAAACGTCGAATTTAAAAAAACAACTAAATCTCTTTAATTTCGATAATTATTCCCTGCACTGAATCCATTCTGACAATCGTTTTTTTGTCGGCAAATCCTAATGCCACATACCAGTCTCCTGCATCATTATCATATTTTGTTTCGAGCGTCTTGATTTGGTCTTTAACATTATAATTCTTCATAATTCCTGAAATTGCTAACGTAATAGCGTCTTTTTCATTTTCCAGTTTTCGTTTTATTAACCCTATTCCAGGCACCATGATTAAATCATAATTCTAATAAGTATAATTACCTAATGACTACATTTCTATAACATTTTTATTCTTTAAATTACAAGTTTATTATCAATTAATTTAATCTTAATTAATTGCTGCAAAAATAAAAAATTATGACATTAGGATGTATAATACAAGCTAGGATGGGTTCAAGTAGACTGCCAGGAAAAGTTATGATGAATATAGAAGACGATAAACCAGTATTATATTTTGTTATTAATCAACTTCAACACTGTACATCATTTGATAAAATAATTGTTGCGACTACTGTATTGCCTGAAGATGATATAATTTTTGAATATTGTAGTTTATTAGGCATAGATTGTTTCAGGGGGAGCTCACAAAATGTACTTGACAGATATTATCAATGTGCAACAAAATTTTCTTTATCAACAATAGTCAGAATACCTTCTGATAAACCTCTGATAGATCCTACAATTGTAGATGATGTCGTTGAAAAATTCAAAGCAAATTCCTATGATTATATAACAAATTTTTTACCTTCTACTGTACCTAGTGGTACTGAAGTTGAAATATTTTCATTTCAAGCATTAAAAACTGCATGGGAAAATGCAGAATTACCTTCTGAAAAAGAACATGTTACTCCTTACATTTATAACCATAGAGAAAAATTCAAAGTTTTTAATGTATCTTATCACAAAGATCTTTCTCATTTTAGATGGGCAGTTGATAGAAATGAAGATATAATTTTAGTTCGTAATATTGTAGCAAACATTAGTAAAAGACCAATTTTAACAGAAGATATTATAGATCTGTTTAACAGACAACCAAAATTACTAGATATTAATAAAAATGTAATAAGTAATGAAGGAATTTTAAAATCATTAAAAGAAGATGAAGAATTTCTTAAATCTAAGTGCTCTAACTGATATGTTGGTTTCAGCTTTTCATATGATAAAAGGAATACGTAGTTTTATCCACAAAATTAATTTTTCTTAATTATTATTAATCTTATTTTTTCTTTATCTAATTCAAGTGGTAAATCTATTTCTGAAATTATTTCTACATTTTGATTGCTCCACCATTTTTTCATATCTCTGTACCATAATAGATTATCGCCTCTCCTCCACTTTATCATTTTTCCATCTTCACCAAAATACTCCATATTACAAATCCATTTTTTAGATACCCGTAACAGCTCGCTTATTGCAAGTGGCATATCAGATTTTGGAATATGAATCAAAACCCCTCTTGTAAAAACTAAATCAAAATATGCATCATCATATGGCATTTTTAATATGGATCCCTCTTCAAATTTAAAATCTGGAAATGATCTTTTTGCTTTAGCTAATGCTTTTTTATTCAAATCTAAACCATGCACATCATAATAGGGAGGGAAACTCTTCAAATTATTTCCTACATTACAACCAACTTCAAGTATTCTTCTAGCTCCAAAAATAAGTGAAATATGAAAGATAAACTCTACTACCTTTTCCTGAAAGTTATTTTCATTATCCTCTGTGTATTTATCCCAGAGAACATAATCGTATTTCATAAACTCATGGTCACCTGTTCAATTTTTAAGTTTATCTTAACACAATTCTAAATACCCATAATATTGTTTTTTATAATAATCCAAATTAGAGATTTTAATGACTAATTATCTGATCTTGAAATCATACAAGTATACTTTAGGTAGATTTAGTATTGTACCAATCCGAAAACAAGACATACAAAAAATTCGTCAATGGCGAAATGAACAAATCGAAGTATTACGGCAAGAAAAATTTTTGACTAAAAAGGATCAAGAAAAATATTATGAGAACATCATTAAGCCTAGTTTCAAATCAGAATCTCCCTCTTTAATTCTATTCAGTATTCTAGATGGAAGAATCTGTATAGGCTATGGAGGACTTGTTCATATTAATTGGAAAGCAAAAAATGCTGAAATATCATTCCTTTTAGATACTAAAAAAAACAAACCTGATACAAGATTCAGAAAATATTTTCAAAATTTTTTAAAATTAATGTGCAGAGTTGCGTTCCAAGAACTTAATTTAAATAAATTAACTACAGAAACTTACAAATTTAGAAAGACGGTAATAGACACTCTTGAAAATAATGGTTTTGAAAATGAAGGAATTCTAAAAAATCATGCAAAACTAGACGAACTATATTGCGATTCTATATTGCATGCAATTTTTAAAGAAACGTATTTGAAGAATAAAAATTCAAAAGAACAAAATGTCTTGATAACAAGCATTTCAAATAAAGTTCCTTTGATTTTGTGTTTAAAGAAATCTATTGCAAAGATGCAAACAAATACCAAAATATTTGGAGGAAATATTAATGACAACTGTGTAGGTAAATTTTTTGTAGATCAATTTTGGATAATGCCTCCCATAACACGATTGAAAACAGACGAACTTGTAAAATATTGTAAAATGAATAAGATTAATTACATTATTCCTTCTAGAGACGGAGATTTGTATTATTTTTCAAAAAATAAAAATTATCTTGAAAAAAATAATATTCATGTCATGATTTCGCCTTACCAAACTGTAAATTTATGTCTTGATAAAATTCAATTTTTTGAAAAAGGAAGAAAACATGGACTACCTGTGATTCAAACATCTAATGATATCTCAAAAATCCAAAGTAGACGATATGTTGTTAAAGAAAGATTTGGTGCCGGTTCAAATCGAATTGGGCTAAATTTAACAAAAAAAGAAGCTCTGAACTATGCACGAATTTTGAAAAATCCAATATTTCAACCATTTATCAGAGGTAATGAATACAGTGTAGATGTTTATGTAGGAAAGGACGGTAAACCCCGTGGAATAATTACAAGAAAAAGAACTTTGATCATAAATGGCGAATCTAAAATCTCTGAAATAATTAAGAATAAAAAATTAGAGAATGTCTGTTTGCAATTAATTAGTAATTTCAATTTTTATGGACATATAATAATACAAGCTTTTATTGACTCGACAAACAAAATTCATTTAATTGAATGCAATTGTAGGTTTGGAGGAGCATCATCTCTTAGTGTGGAGGCAGGTTTAGATTCACTCTTTTGGTTTTTTCTGGAAAGTCAGGGAGAAAAATTAGACCGTTTGAAATTTAATAAAAGTTATCCTAAAATGAAACAGATACGATATTCTAAAGATATGATCATAACTTGATAATAGTTTTTGATCTGGATGAAGTGTTATATGATGAATATACATTTTTTATCAGCGGCCTTAATGCTATCTCACATTTTTTAATAACAGAACACCACATTTCAAAAGATAAACTTACCACTTATTTAAAAAAAAGAATTACAAAAAGTAGAGAAAGAATAATTGATGACATACTATCCTATTTTGGATTATATAGTAAAAATAACATAAGAAAATGTTTA
>CAYJUR010000004.1:0-18465 GCA_964373405.1 uncultured Methanosarcinales archaeon
ATCATTTAGGTTTTAATGGTTATAATAAAAAGTTGACACCATTCTTAGACAAATTAGCAAAAGAAGGTATGAATTTTACGCATGCATTTTCTAATGGCCCTTTTTCTCCTGCGTCTTATGTTTCTATGTTTACATCAGCAACATCTTTAGATTACTTATCTCATTCAAAGTATCCAAAAGAGGCAACAAATGTTGCTGAAGTTTTGAAAAAGAAAGGTTGGACAACCGTAGGTTTTAATAAAAATGCTTGGTGTAGTAAATTTTTTGGGTACGATGTCGGATTTGATCATTATGATGATTTTTTGTTGGGAGAAGAGAAAAAAAAGAAAAATATTTTTGGCAAAATTGAATATTCTTTGCAAACTAAATTTGGACAGAATAGTAAGTTTGTTAGTATTTTTAGAAGAATTGAATACTTAAAAAAAACTTTGGACCCCGATAAAGAATTGTTTGAAGCGACACAAGTTAATGAACGGGTTTTTAATTGGCTTGATAATAATCACGAGAAGAACTTTTTTATGTGGCTTGTATATATGGATGTACATCCTCCTTATTATCCGCCTAAAAAATATTTGGATAAAATTAATCCAGATTTAACAAAGAAAAATAAACAATGGTTGAATTCTTGTACTTCAGAACAAATGTCAAAAAATGATAGAGAAATGTATCACAATTTGTTTGAAGCAGATTTAATGTATATGGATTCTGAAATTAAAAGGGTTTATGAAAAATTAGAACAGTTAGGAATTCTCAAAGAAACTATGATTATTATTACGGCCGACCATGGCTTTGAATTTTGGGAACATGATTGGTTAGGTATGAAAGCTAAGATGTATGAGGAAAATATACGTGTGCCTTTGATTATTTGGAATGGTGGTCTCAAAGGGAATACAGATAAGTTAGTAACTTTAAGAGATATTCCTGCAACTATATGCTCTGTTTTTGGAGTTGAGCATAAATTTCTGTCAAACAATAATTTGTTAAAATATACTGGGGAGGAATATATTTATAGCGAATGTTCATATAATCCGTTAAGAGGTCCAATTTATGTAGGAGATGAAGTTAAATATAAAGAAAATATTATTTATTGTATCAGAAATAAGAGATATAAATATATTTATGATGAAGGAAATAAGAATGAAGAATTTTATGATTTAGATGAGGACAAAGATGAAAAATTTAATTTGATTGAGAATGGTAATGCTGAAATTAAGGTTTTTAGAAAACTATTAAAAGCAAGAAAGGATAAGATTTTTAATCAAAAAAATGATGAAGAGTTTAGCAAAAATATTGACGCAGAAATTATGGCTAGTATTGAGGTATGAATATGTTTAAAATAATATTTCCTGAGATTGATGAAAGGATTTTGAATGCAATTAAGTATTTTAATGAAAGCGTTCTTTTTTATTTGATTAGTAACGATGAAAAATTAAAATCAAAAAATGTCGAAATTATAAAGCCGCATAAAGATTTGACTAATATAGAATATGCAACTAACTTAGTAAGAGATGGTTTTGCTGATACCTTTATTGGTGGAAATATTTCTGAAACAAAAGATGTAATTAGAGCAGGATTAAAAATCATAGGAACAGAAAAATTTGCAAGCAGTTGTATGTTATTAAAAAAGAATAATGAATATATTATTTTTGCGGATTGTGCCTTTAATTTAAATCCAACATCGGAACAAATAATTGAGATAAGTAAAGATTGTGCGATAATTGCAACAAAATTAAATATAGAACCAGTCATTTCTTTATTGAGTTATACTTCAAATAATCCTAATAATGCAATATCTGAAAAAATGTGTGAAGCGGCAAAAATATTGTCCAAATTAAATTACAAAGTATTTGGTGAGATTCAGTTTGATGCAGCATATAATGAAGCAATATTTAACAAAAAAGTGAAAAATCAAAAATTTAAAAAAAGCAATATTTTCATATTTCCAGATATTCAATCAGCAAATATTGGTTACAAAATTGCTCAAGAAATGGGAGGTTATAATTGTGTAGGTCCAATTATGATGGGTTTTAAAAAAAAATTTTATGATTTGAGTAGAGGTTGTAAAACTGAAGATATTGTTGAGCTTATTAAACTTGCAAAAAGGTTCTAGAATAATGCTATCACTTATGTAGACGAATAATTTGTTCTTTAACTTAGTATCTATACTCTTAATCCATTACTTTTATAAATCAAATTTGAGCTTGTTGTATTATGAAAAGAGTATGTGTGGTGTTAACATCTAGAGCTCAGTATGGCAGAAGTATTCATCTTCTTAAAGCCCTGAAAAAGCATCCTGATGTTGATTTACAGATAGTTTTAGGAGGAGCTGCAATAATTAACAAATATGGAGATATATCTTCTCAAATCGAAAAAGACGGATTTATAATTAATTATAAAGTTGTTATGGCGATAGAAGGAGGAAGTCCTTTGACTATGGCGAAAACTACAGGTCTCGGATTGTTAGAGTTTGCAACAGCATTTGATAATTTAAAGCCAGATGTTGTTATTGTTAGAGCAGATAGATTTGAAACACTTGCGCCTGCAATTGCTGCTGCGTATATGAATATTCCTCTAGCACATATTGAAGGCGGAGATGTGACAGGAACAATTGATGAGAGCGTAAGGCATGCGATTACAAAATTAGCGCACGTTCATTTTCCAACAAATAAATTATCTGCTGAAAGATTGTTGAAGATGGGTGAGGATTCAAAAAATATATATAATGTTGGAAGTTTGGATAATGAATTTTTGTTGAAAGCGAATTTAAAACCTATTCCTGAATTATTTGAGAAATATGGTGGCGTAGGTTCTAGATTTGATATATTGCAACCTTACTTAGTTGTAATGTATCATCCAGTTACAACTGAGTTTGAAATAGCAAGAGAAAATATTAATCAAGTTTTAAGTGCAGTGCATGAAATGAATATGCCTGCGATTTGGTTGTGGCCGAATATGGATGCTGGAACAGAAAAAATTGCTTCAGGAATAAGAACTTTTAGAGAAAATATAAAAGACAATAAAATTTCATTTTTTAAAAATTTAGAACCCGAAGATTATGTTCGTTTAATGAATAATTGCGCTTGCTTAGTTGGAAATTCTTCTTCTGGAATTAAAGAAGGCGCATTTTTAGGAACTCCAGTTGTTAATATAGGTACAAGGCAACAAGGCAGAATGAGAGCTTCTAATGTTGTTGATGTAATTGATGATAAGGATAAAATAAAAGAAGCGATAATTAAACAAGTTAAAAATGGAAGATATCCAAAAAGTGAAATTTATGGAGAAGGAAATACTTCTGAAAGGATTGCGAATGTTATTGCTAACTTAAATGTGGATGTTCAGAAGAGGATAAATTACTGATACTAAACACATAATTAATTTAATAGATGTGTTTAGTAGCATGTTAAATTGCTTGGAAAAAATTAATCTATTAGCAATTTAACATAAAGCTTTAAATAATTGTTTGATATTCATTAATGATGGGGAATGGGCAAATGGTTGAAGGAATAAGTGAAGAGGTTAGAAGTGTAGTTCAAGAAAGTGCTAATTTTTTTAATGTTTGGGAATACTAGTTTTAGAAAATGTTTTTAATGGATCTAATAATCTTTTGCCTTGCTGAGATTGTGATTTCAGAGTTTCATCAATTTGTGACTTTTTTATTAGTACGCATTCTTTCATTTGTTGAGTAAATGAAAAGTCTTTTAAATAAGTTTGCTTTATATGAATAAATGAATGTTCTTAAGAACACGTCAATAATGATTTTTGTAGGGCTAATATTGGGATTTATACTTCCTCAATATGGCGCTAATGTAAAATTTCTTCTTGTGCCTTTATTGATTTTGATGAATTTGTTTGCTATGAAAAACATAGACATTCCTAATTTAATGGAACATAGAAAGAATTTAATCAAAATCATTATTGTAGCATTTACTATTTTTCCAGTAATAATGATTCTTTTAACTTTTTTTGTTTCAAATCCTGACTATAGAGGAGCAATGTATATTATGGCTGCAATGCCTCCTGCTGTAGCAATTATTCCTTTAACTCATTTGTTAGGAGGAAAAACAGATATAACTTTGCCTGCGCAATTTTTTGCGCACATAGTAACTTTAGTTTTTACGCCAGCTTTAATTTACTTTTTTTTGAGAGAAACTATTTCAGTTTATGAGATATTAAAGACTTTAGTTGAGTTGGTTATTATTCCATTCATACTTTCAAGATTTATTAAGAAAGTAAAATATGATTTTAAAGCAGAAACAAACTTAATACTAGCATATACATTTTATGTTGCAATTGCAATTTCTTATAATTCAATTATTACGGATTGGTTTAATTTGATTCCTTTATTTTTTATAATCTTTTTGTCTTCGTTTGTTCCTTTTGGATTTGCATTATGGCTTTTCAGAAAAAAGGAGGTTGGTATGAGAATTGTTTACGTTCTATTTTCGATGCACAAAAATGTGGGTCTTGCTCTAGGTTTTGTTTTATTATTTTTGCCTCCTGCCGCAGCAGTTGTGTTAGCAATTAATGCAATAATTGGCTCATTTAGATTGTGGGCGTTGTTTCATGTATTCCCAAAGAAGTCTTAATTTTTCGAATTTTATCAATAATTTCTTCATCCAATTCAATAACTCCTTGCCTCATTTTTGATTCATACAAATCATGTGCTCTTTCATGAGGGTATCTATCTATTTTATTTTCGTCTTTTAATTTTTTTAAAATTGCAGACATTCTTTTTTTGTATGCATTTATTGAATTATAAGTTGCGCATGGATCAATTGCTGCAAAAATATAACTTCTTTGTAATGGATTTGAAATTTCTGATGAAATTGGAGTTTTACATAATATTGTAAGTAATAAATCAATAACTAAATTCACTCCAAAAAATCCTTTATATCCTCCAAATGCAATAAGAGAATGAACATCGAAAGGATTTGTAGTCGCATTACCTTCGGAATCCAAGGCTATGTCTTCAGGAATTTCTGTGTGATTTCTTTTTGCTTCTCTTACAACTCCCATTGAACTTACGGATGTAGACATATCTATAATGTAAGGTATATCATTTGTAGGAAAACCTATTGCTATAGGGTTAGTTCCAGTAACTGGTTCAACTTTTCCTGGAGCTGAAACCATTGCTTCACAATTGTTCATAACTATTCCAACCAAATCCTGTTCAACGATTTTTTTTGCATAAAAACCAGGCATGCAATAAGGATGCATATTTGTAACTGTTACAATTCCTATTTCTTTTTCGCGTGCTAATTTTGTAACTAATTGTACTGCAGTGTCTGCGACTAATTGACCAATATTTTGTTGACCATCAATACATATAATATTATATCCTTTTACTTCGATTTTTGGAGTGTGTGTTTTACATTGGCTTCTTTCTTCGATTTTTGAAGCAAAGGTATCAAACCCATGTCCGTGTCTTTCTGTAAGTTCGCCATAAAGAAATTCTTTAAAAATTATTTCTGAATTATTATGATTATAACCTAATCTGTGAAGAGCATCTAAACAGGTTTTTTTTAGTTCAGATATTTGTATTTGCATATAGCAATGGTTTTTTTAGGATTATTTAAAGATTTGGTTTAATAGCTGAGCTCATTATTGATTGAAGTTTTCATGAACTCAGCTAATAGCAAATCTCAAAATTAAATGTTCAAATATTCTTGAGATTTGCTATAATATCATTACAATCATACCTATTTATCTCAAACAAATTTGTGTTTTTTGTGTTATCTTCAGGCTTTACTATAATTCCGTTTGTGTAGCCTGCACCTTTTACTAGCTTTAATGTAGTTTCATTATACTTTCCGTAAGGATAGCAAAATGAATTTATTTTTTTGTTTAATATTTTTTCAATGATTTTTTTGGATTCAACAATTTCTTCTCTTTGTTTTTCTTCGTTTAAGCTAGACAAAATTGGATGTGATAATGTGTGTGAACCAAATTCTTGTCCGTCTTCTGACATTTCTTTAATTTCTTCTTTGTTTAAGTATAGTTCTTCTGAAAAAGATTTTTCATCGTCAAAATGCAAAGGAAAGATTTTGTTTAGAATTTTATTTTTCAAGTCATCTGGCATGATTCCTATCATGTGTTTAAGATTTTTAACTTTTGGAGGGTCCCATCTGTAATTGACTCCTGCGATTTCTTTATCATTTACTTCATATTTGTCAAAGAAATTTCCGAAATCTGTTTTTAATATCATATTATATTCTTCTCTAAATTTGTCGTCTCCGATTTTTGCGAACAAAAAGTGGACTTTTTGTACTGGTTGAACTATTTTTTTTGTTATAGGATTTGTTAAAGGGTAAAAAGTTGCTTTTATTCCATGTTTTTTTAGAATTGGAAATACGTTTTTGTAGTGATCTTTTAGGCCGTCATCAAAAGTGAGCATAATTGAATTTGGTTTTATTTGCTTTTTTCCTTTTGTAAAATCATCAAAATCTTGCACTGTGATAAAATTAAAATGTTTCTTTAGAAAAATAATTTGTTCTTCAAATTTCGAAGTTAACATTCCTCGAATTTCTGGAAATTCTGTGTTAGGCAAATCTCTAACGTAATGATACATAACAGAAGGAAATGTTGATTTTATTGTGAACATAGAATTGATTTGTTTATGGCTTTTTTAAAGGTTGTGGACGTATGATTTAATTCTTATTAGAATCTTTCTAATCGTCTATGAAAAGCTTTAAATAGATGCTCTACGATAGGTTCAAATATGGCAAAGAAAGCAAGTGACATGACTTTATTTGAAAGAAGGCCGGATATTGAAGAACAGTACAATAATTTAAGAAAACACTTAAAGGAAATGGGTTTATTGGGCAAACTTAAGTTATTTTAGGTTCTATTATTTTTATTCCGTATCTGTTCAATAACAGATTTTTTAATTTAGTATTATTTAAAATTTCATTATCTATAGTTACAAAGGTATGGCATTCACTTTTAATAGCTTCAATTAAGTGGAATATGTCATCGTCTGTGAGCTTATAATCCATGTTTTTTAGTTCATCATATGTGTTGATGTCAATTATTTCTTTACTTAGTTTGTTTATTTGCAATTCTCGTTTCATCGCTAAACCATTAAAAATATTGTCTATATATTGAAAAGCTTCGTTTTTAATGAAGTTCTCTTTTATTTTATCTTCATACTTAATTTTTATAATGATGGATATAAATATCTCACTAACAACAAAATGGGATATAATTCCTATATTTCGATTTTTGTATCCTATAGTATTTATGTAGTCCTTACATTTTTGGTCTTTTTCTAGCACAAAACCTAAAAACACACAGCTATCAACATAATCTTTTCTCATCTGGATTTTCAGAATGAACTTATTTATAAACTTAACTATGGTCTTAGAATTATTACAATTTCATTAGAAAGTTTCCAATATTTTTTATTAATTTGAGAATAACTTGTAATCTTTCTAATTTTATTAGAATTTTTACAATGTGGTTCTATCCCATCACAACAATTAAAACAACACCTCCAATAATAACTAAAGAACCTATAATTCTCATATTCATATTTTTTTCTTTGAACATCATTCCGCCATAAATAACTCCTATAAGAATTGCGACTCTTTTTATTGCAGCCGCGTAAGGAACAATTGCAGTAAGATATGCTAAATTCATAGAAATTCCTATAAGAACCCAAACAATTCCTATGAATAAAAATTTTATCCAATTATTTTTATAAGTTTCTGTGACTGGCTTTTTTTTGTATATTGAATACCCTAAAAAGCAAGTTCCAAGAATTAATGTTTCTATTGCTAAACCAAAAAAAGGATCAGAATTTGTGACGAGCATTTTGTCGTAATTTAAAGAAATGCTCATAATGAAAGCTGAAACTAACATAAGCATAACTCCTTTGTTTGTAAAAATTGCTTTTATTGGTTCAAAAAAAGATTTGTTTATTGTTGAAATGTTTAAGACATAAGTTCCTATGAAAATTAATAGAATTCCTAATATTCCATAATCAGATGGTTTTTCTCCAAGAATTATGAGTGATGTGAATATGACAAAAACTAAAGAAAAAGCTTTCATTGGTAATGTTAAAGATAGATCTGTTAATTGTAACGCACGATATGCCAGCATAACTATTGCAATATTAAGTACGCTTACCATAATTACTGCTAACCAAAATTGATTTCCTAATATTGGGATCCCTTTAATTAAAGCTATTGTTATTAAAACTAAAAATCCCACATACATAGAACCAGAAGCTAAAAGAGTTTTATCTACATTATTGACATACTTTTTAACGAGCATATGGTAAGTGGCATCAAAAAATGCTCCCAAAAGTGCGAATATGACCCAAATCATTTATTGAAATATTGTTTATATGTTAATAAATTTAACTAAATATTTTTGATTCAGTAATCCTTGTGGGTATTAGTATTGGAAATGAAGTATATTCCAATTTCCAGTTATCTAGAAATTCTTTCATAAGATATTCTTTTTCTGAATCAATTATTATAATAGAGTCAGAAAATTTAATTGCTTTGAATTCTTTAATAATTCCGCTTTTGTAATCCCTTCCGTATAATGCATAATAAAATCTCATTCTGTTTGATTTGTTAAATCCTTTGAGTCCGTATTTAATTAAAATCTTTGAAGCGAAGCCTTAGCTCTCTGAAATAGCTTTATTATTAATTATGCTAATTCCATTTAATAAATATCCTTCTCGAGCTAAGAAGGTTTGATTGAAAAGTTTTTGGTATGTTGTTGAAGTTATTGATGCATTTGTTATGTGTTTGAGGTTATTATTAAGATTTAAATTTTCTTTCTCTTTGTAAATAACTAATATATCCATATCTTCAGGTTTTTCTTTACCTTTGGTTGATGAACCAAATAAGACTATGTCTAATATTTCCTTTTCATTTTTTTTATGAATTTTTTTTATTTCAGATATTGTTTTTTTTGATAAGTAGTTCAACATTTTTCTTTATCTCCTCACACACAGATTTTTCTATTTCAGTAGAATAGGTTTGCTGATAAATAGGGAAATACTTGTCATTTATTTCATATAGTTCCTTAAATTTGGTTTTTAGAATTTGAAATCTTTGAGTGTGGGTTTTTATTATTTCTCCAGTTTCTTTTTGGATTATATAGTCGCTTATAGCAAACAATGTTTTAAAGTACAAAATTGTAGCTTGAGTATAGTATTTGTTTGTGAAAAGTAAATCTGCAGAAGATTTATCTTTTCTTATTGTGTTGATTAATTCGTTCATGTTGGCATTATTAACCTAAAAGAACTATTTAAAGCTTTCTGTTGGTAGTGTTTTTTTTTGTTGGTAAGTTTAACGGAAGTGTTTATTATGCGGTTTTTTGTTTGTTTTACCAACAAATTTTGTGCTAACTTGAGAATGTTCTTTGTTGCGTTCTTTATTGGTTTATATTCGCTAATTTTCTTTTGTTTTAGAAGCAGTTTTAGTTGAGTTTCATTCTTTGCTACAGGAAAATGTTTTTCTATGAATTTGTTGCCTCCAAAAATAGAAATTGAAGGTTTGTTCATTAGAGAGGCTTCAATTAACATTGTGCTTGTGAGTGAAACAACTATTGAGGCTTTTTTTAATAAGTTAATAGAATTTTTGTTTTTTATAATTACGTTTTTATTTTTGTATTTATTGTATCTTTTAATGTTATCTCTTGGGTGGACAGCAACAATTATTTTATTTTGACTATTGTTCGCTTTTATTAGTAATTCTAAAGCGTCAAATTGATTAGGTCTTTGCTTAGGAAAATCTATGTCGTGCGGCTGTGAAGCAAATAAAATGTACTTATTTCTTTGATTTGGTTTTCTATTTAATTTATTTTTTTTAAGAATCTCTTCAAAATGAGGACGTCCAGTTACTTTAATTATTTTTTTGGGAATTCCTGATTTTATTGCTTCTTTTTTTGAGAAATTGTCTGGTACGCAATAAATTGTAGGAAGATATTTTTTGTGATGTTGTGTTAATGATTTAGAATTATTTCCCCAGAAATCCAGAATGCTTATTGTTTTGATATTGAGTTCGTTTGCTGCTTCTAACGCAAATTTATGAATTTTTTCAGGATAAGAAAGTCCTGTGATTATTAAAGTTGGTTTTCTTTCTTTTATTATGTTTTTTATTTCTAAATAATTTACTTTAGAAAGTTTGTGTGACTTTATTTTGTATTTTTTTGCGATGCTGTATGCTGGTTCTAGGGCGTATATTTCTCCTTTAAGTTTTTTAAGAACTGGGCAAATTACATTAGAAGAACCTGGATAATGTGCGAATGCGAGGATCATTTTTTCTCTTTAAGAATTTTTTGAAGCTGTTTTTTAAGAATAGGTACTTCCTTCTCTATAATTTTCCAAACGGTATTCCAATCAACACCAAAGTAATGATGAATTATTTTATCCCTAGTCCCTATTATATCTTTCCATCTAACTTCAGGATATTTTGATGTTAACTCTTTTGGAATGTTTTTGGCAGCTTCTCCAATAATTTCAATTGAGCGTAAAATAGCATTTTGATATAATTTATTTTTATAAAGTTCTTCCATTGTTAGATTTTTTGAAAAACTTTCTAAGTCTTTTATTGATTCTAGCATATGCTGGATAAAAATTAAAGGATCCTTTTTTGTCATAATATTTTTACCTCTTCAGAAAGAATTCTCTTTTTCAAAAGAGGATGAATTGATTTGTACGTAATTAAGTCAACCTTTTTTTTAAGAATTTTGGAAATTTCTCTTTCTAAAGCTACTAAATCGAAAAGGCTAAAATCTTTACTAACTTCAATTAAAATATCTATGTCGCTATTTCTTTTTTGCTCCCCTCTTGCATAACTTCCAAATATGCCTGCTTTAACCACTCCAAATTCTTTTAGTTTTTTTTTGATTTTCTCTTTAATTTTATTTATTTCGTTGCTTTTCATGTATATCTGTAGGGTACAGAAGCATATAAATCTTTCTCCCTGAGGTGTCTAAAATGAAAGGTTTGTGCTTGAAAATTTGAGTGTAATCGTTAGTACCACTTAAATCTAAAATCCTAAACCTATATAAATAGCTTTCAAATTAGAGGGTTTATGGGGATTGAAGAAATTGTTCAACAAGCAGAAGGCATAAAGAAATCACAAGGTGTAGATGCTGCTATTGAATTTTATACAGGGAAATTATCTGGAATGGTTGAATCTGATAATGATGTTGCAAGAATGCTAAATGCTAGAGGATTTTTGCGTAGAATTAAAAAAGAATATGAAATAGCGTTGATAGATTATGAAGAAGCTTTAGGACATTCTAGAAATAATGACCTGTCTTCAGAAATTCTAATAAATAAAGCAGATTCTTTGAGATTTCTTGGAAGATATGCAGAGGCACATAGTTCAATTGATAACGTTTTTAGTAAAATTAGAAATAATTATTTGATTGCTGCAAAAGCTAGAAGGCAGAAAGGACTAATATTTGTTAAAGAGGGAAAATTTAATGATGCTTTAACTCAGTATATAGATGCAATAAGTTGTATAGAAAGTCAAATTTATTTTAAAGAACACAATAATCCGACATCTCAAACTCTTCGTGTTAAAGCAGAAGTTTTAGAACCTTTAGGAAGCTTGTATGTTGGTCCTCTTAAAGATGTTTCAAAAGCAGAAGAAGCTTACGCTTTGTTCAAAGAATCTTTAGATATTTCTTTAAAGTTAGATAATGAACAAAATATAGTAAATGCGGTTAGAGGTTTAGGAAAAGTTGCAATGATGACTGGAAAGCCAGAAGAGGCAATACCTCATTATGAAACTGCTTGGAACATTTTACAAAAAACACAATATGGAAGATCAATTACAACAACTGCATTGTTATTGACAGAAGCTCATTTAGCAAATAATGATCCAGAAAAAGCAAGACCTTACTTGGCTAAGTTTATAGATGATATGCAAAATCTTAAAAAACCTGATGCAGATAATGATCATAGAAGACCTCATTTTGAGAATGTTCTTAAGATGATACATCAGTCTAAATGTTATGGAGAAAGTCCGCTAGATATGTTGTTTATGCCGATTTTGCAAAAGAATTTCACATTAGAATCTTTCTAAATTTACTGGAATCTTTACAAACATACGTATAGACCTCAAATCATAAACCTTTTTAAACAAGGTTTTATTCTATGTTGTGGGGAAAAGTGGCAAAAAATCTGAAGGTGTTGGCAATTATTCCTGCAAGAGGAGGCAGTAAAGGTGTTCCTAGAAAGAATATTAAAGATTTGAATGGCAAACCTTTAATTTATTATTCTATAATTGAAGGACAAAGATCTAAATATATTGATAAAGTTGTTGTTTCTACAGAAGATGAAGAAATTAAAAAAGTTGCTCAAAGTTTTAATTGCGAAGTTGTGGATAGGCCTGAAGAATTTGCAACTGACAAAGCAAAAACAGAACCTGTATTACAAAATGTTCTTGAACAATTGTCTGCGAAAGGTGAAGAATATGATATAATGGTTTTATTGCAATGTACAACACCTTTTAGAAAAGCTTCTGATATAGACAAAGCAATTGAATATTTCTTAGAGAAAGATGCAGATTCTGTTGTTAGCGTAAATGAAGTTTCTGATAAATCTAATCCTCACAAAATTTATGTGATTAATGAAAATGGAATTATGGAAAGGTTTGTGAAAGAAACTGCTCACTTAGAAAGAAGGCAGGATTTGCCAAAAGTATATTACAAAAATGGAATGATATATATTGTTAAAGTTGAATTAATGAAAAAAGGGGATTTGTATGGTAAGAAATCCATTCCTTTCGTTATGGATATTAAATATCACGTTAATATTGATGAGCCTTTTGATTTTGTTCTTGCTGAGTTTTTGCATGAGAAAGGTTATGATAAGTTGGGGGAGTAAAAAACTTTAAAGATTTTGTTAATATCTTATTAACCATTTATATGCAGGTATGATATCAATATTTTCAATTTTTTTTTCTTGGTCTAAAGTAACAATTACACCTTTTTTTAATTTAAATCTTTTCATTGCTTCTTTAAGACCATCAAGTTCTCTCTTTTCATTATTCTCATTTAAATTATAACATACTTGAATTGCTTCACTTATTTTATCTTTTTTTTTAATAACAAAATCGCATTCAAAATTATTTTTATAATAAAATATTTCATTTCCCCTTCTTTTTAATTCAAGCAAAATTATGTTTTCAAAGAGACTTCCTTTATCCTTGCTTAATGTAAATGAAAGTATTGAGCTTAGGCCGTTGTCTATCGAATAAGATTTTTTAATTTGTTGTTTAGTTAAAGATTCGGAAAAATTCATAACTATTATTAAAATATACGAATCTTCAAAATAATTTAAAAATTGATATAAAGTATCTTTACTAATTTTGATTCCTTCAGACTTAAAGGTATTAAATATTTTGTTAATAGTAAATTCTTTAGAGCTATTTGCCACTAATTTTTTAATTAATAATTTTAATGGCAATGTATTAGTAACATTATATCTTTCAATAACATCTCTATAAAGCATTACTTCAAAATAATTAGGTAGTGTCTTTTGATATGTCTCTTTATTCATATTTATTGTTTCAGGAAAACTTCCCTTTTCAATGTAGTGATTTAAATTAGATATTAATGTTGCTTTGCCCTTTGTTGAATTAGTGTCTTTTTCAATTTTTTTAAATCTCAAATATTCGTTGAAAGATAAAGGCAATACTTCGTATGTTATTGTTCTTCCCCTTAAACTTGTAGCTATTTCTTTGCTCAATAATTTTGATGAAGATCCAGTTATGAAAATGTCTTTGCTGACAGAATCATATATTCTTCTGACAAATTTTTCCCATCCTTTAACTTCTTGAATTTCGTCAAAAAAGAATATTATGTTGTTTTCTTTTTTATTGGGATACATTTCAAAATATGATTCCATAATTAGGTTGAGATTGTTTGAGGAGAATTCTAATCTTTCATCTTCAAAGTTAATGTATATCACATTAGTTATGTCTGGAATTTTCGAGATAGTTTGATACATTAGATATGTTTTTCCCGTTCTTCTTGGACCTATAATTGTTACTATTTTTCCTGATTTAAATGGGATTTTTATATCACGTTCAACAATTTCAGGAGTTCCTCTATTGTGGAAGTCCTTTATTATTGCTTTAATTATTTCTTTCATAATTCATTTTAACAGAGGCGCTTATATATAAATGTTTCCTTTTAATGCGGATACTTTTATACTAATCCTTCCTTTTGAAACGGAAACTAATCCATATTTGTGCTTGATTATTTTGTGTTAGCCGAATTCTTACATGAGAAAGGTTATGATAAGTTTGGGGAGTAGATTTTTAATCCCAAACCTTTTTAAGCAATTTCTTATCTAATTAGGTTGAGGAAATGTTAGAATGCTATCTTGGAAAAGTCTTACTAATAATGGAAAAAGGACGTTTATTATTGCAGAAATAGGAAAGAATTTTATTCAGACTGAGAAAGAGCAGTCTGTTGAAGAATATTTAAAAAATGCAAAAGAATTAGTTAAATTAGCAAAAGAATCAGGAGCAGATGCAGTAAAGTTTCAAACACATTGGGTTGAAGATGAGGTATTGAATATAGATTTTGTTTCTCATCACTTTAAGGACAAAGATAGGTATTCATGGGTATCTCGAAATACAAATATGACCCCAATAGAAAAATTTTGGAAACCTCTTAAAAATTATTGCGATGAAATTGGAATTATGTTTTTTTCAACCCCTATGAGTAGAGGTGCAGCTAAAATATTGCATGAAGTAGGAGTTCCGATTTGGAAAATTGGTTCTGGAGATTTATTAGATTTTGTAACTCTAGATTTTCTAACAAAGACAAAAAAACCAATTGTTTTTTCGTGTGGAATGTCAACTGAAGAAGAAACAGAAAAGGCAATGAGATTTTTACAAAGAAGAAATTCAGATATTGCTCTGTTGCATTGTATATCTAAATATCCTTGTCCTCCACAAGAATTAAGGTTGAGTACAATTAATTATCTTAAACAAAAATTTCCTAATGAAACAATAGGATTTTCCGATCATTCGATAGGATTTGATTCTGCAGTAGCGGCAGTCGCATTAGGTGCAAAAATTATTGAAAAACATTTTTCATTAAATAGGAATTTGTGGGGCTCAGATCATAAAGTTTCTATGACACCTGATGAATTTAAGGAAATGACCAAATTAATTAGAGAATTAGAATCTAATTCTAACTTAAAACATACTTGGCTTAATAAAGATATTGTTAAACAAGGGATGGGTGACAATAAGAAAATATTGGCTAAAGATGAAGAAGATTTTAGACCTTTATTTAGGAAATCTCTTATGGCAGGACAATCAATAAAGGCAGGAACAGTCATTACTGAAGATATGGTTTATGCAATGAGACCACAAATTTATGCGAAAGGTTTGCCTTCAGAAAGATATGAAGAAGTTATAGGTAAAGTTGTAACAAAAGATTTGAACAAATATGATCCTATTACATTTGATGTACTTAAATAAAGTTTGTTTATATTTCTTTAATGCGAACGAATTTTCAAAATTAGTTTTCTTTTATACTTACTTTTTAGATAAAATCTTTAAGCCATTTATAACTTTAATCTTGAAAGTAGGTTAAGTTTGTCTGATTGAATGTATCAAGGAAGTAAGCGAATTTTTAATATTTTTTCATTCATTTAACAAGTTTAATGTGTGAAATAATAGACCCAAAATCCATAAACCTATATAAATACGTGAAATTCTTATGCTTAAATGAAAATAGGTGTTGTTGGATTGGGTTATGTTGGACTTCCTTTAGCTGTGGAATTTGCCAAGAAATATGAAGTTATAGGATTTGATATAAATCAAAAGAAAGTAAATGAGTTAAAAAATAATATAGATTCCACAAAAGAACTATCTGATGAAGAATTGAAAAACGTTAAAATAAATTATACAAATGATCCTGAACTTTTAAGAGATTGTGATTTTATAATTGTTGCAGTTCCTACTCCTGTGAATAAAGCAAATATTCCTGATTTAAAATATGTCGAATCTTCGTCAAAAATTGTTGGACAAAATTTAAAAAAAGGAGCTATTGTTGTTTTCGAATCCACAGTTCATCCAGGAGTTACTGAAGAAATATGTGCGCCAATTATAGAAAAAGAGTCCGGCTTAAAGTGTGGTGCAGATTTCAAAATAGGCTATAGCCCAGAAAGAATTAATCCTGGAGATAGAGAACATACATTAACAAAAATTGTAAAAGTTGTTTCTGGCATGGATGAAGATTCGTTGAACAAAATTGCGAATTTGTATGGTAGCATTATTACGGCGGGAATTCATAAAGCGCCAACAATAAAAGTTGCAGAAGCATCTAAAATTATAGAAAACATACAAAGGGATGTTAATATAGGAATTATGAACGAACTCTCAGTAATTTTTAATAAAATGGGGATTGATACATTTGATGTTCTAAAGGCTTCAAAAACAAAATGGAATTTTAATTATTATCATCCGGGATTGGTTGGGGGACATTGTATTGGTGTAGATCCTTATTATTTAATTTTGAAATCTGAAGAATTAGGACATCATCCACAACTATTATCTTCTGCAAGAAGAATTAATAATTATATGTCAAGACAAGTAGCAGAAATTGTTGTAAAAAGTTTAAAGAAAAGTCATGTACCTTTATCCGATTCTAACGTTTATTTGTTAGGTCTAACTTTTAAAGAGAATGTTAAAGATTATAGAAATGCTAAATCTAATGTTGTTATTGAATATTTGAAATCGTTTGGGATTAATCCTATTGCTATAGATCCTTGGTTGAGCAAAGAAGAAGTTAAAGAATTTTTTGATATTGAGAAAAAAGAATTATTTGAAATAAATAATGCTGATGCAATTGTTGTTTTATCTCCACACAGAGAATTTTTAAATATGGACTTAAGTTTGTTGAAATTAAAAATGAGGAATAAAGTATTTTTTGATATAAAACAAAGTTTTGACAAACAAAAACTGAAAAGTTTGGGTTTTGAATATTATAGTTTGTAGTTTTATATTTTACAATAAATAATTTTAAAAAATGATGCCTAAAACACACTTCATAGTTTCTTTAATCATTTCTCTAATTTATTTTCCGTTCTTTGGTTGGTGGAGTTTTCTTGCAATTGTTGGGGGTTTTTTGATTGATGTTGATCATTATTTAGAGTTTATCATTAAATTTAAACGGAAGGATTTGTTTAAGGCGTTTTTTGATGCAGTAGAGTTTTACAAAGGCAACAATTGTCAGAAATATAAAGATTTAATTCATATATTTCATACATTTGAGTTTTGGATATTATATATTGTGTTGGTAATAATTTATTCATTCTTATTGCCTTTTGTGTTTTCAATATTTGTTCATATAATTATGGATTTTATTGGAATGTGGAAGGATAATGTAAATGTTTTTCAGAGAGCGATATTTTTGAGTAGTTGGGTGATGTTTAAATTGGGATTAATTAGAAGGATGGTTTAACATTCGTGAGATCAAAAACAAATCTTTATAAATAACCTTCCAATTTTGTAGTTTGGACGGCCATAGGGACTTGGTCACACCCGATCCCATCTCGAACTCGGAAGTAAAGTGAGTCTCCGTACCTGAGTGTACTGCAGTTATCTGCGGGAAATCTGGTAAGCTGTCCGCCTTTTATTTCTTTATTTGACTCCAATCTCCCGGAAAGTGATCAACTATTAAAGCACAATCACACCAAATCTCGAAACCATTTTCTATAGCATCTTTGCAAAACATCATATCATCAAATCCATCTCCAGAATATCTGAATTTAATTTTTTCTAAAACATCTCTGTGTATTAATATACACCCAATTCCACATGCTTTGATTGGAATAATTTTGCCTTCTAATAATCTGTGTTTTGGAATAATCATCATTCCTGTATTATCTAAAAAATGTTCGACATAAACTAATGGTGCAACTAATTGTTTTAATCCGATAACTTGATTGTTGAAATAAACTGCTGTAATTATTTTTTTATTGGAAGAAAGAAATTTTTCTATAATGTCTCTTTGTGGAACAATGTCTTGTTCTAATGTCAAAAAGTAATCGTATTTTCCATCTATTACTTTTTGTCTAATTATGTTTCTGGAAGAAATTATTCTATCTCTAGCGTGTTCTTTAAATTCGTCTTTTATGATTTCTATATTTTTTGCGTTGGGAACAATTTCTTTTGTAATTTTCTTCTTTAATGTTTCAAAATAATTGTTTGTTTTTGAATTGTCAACAATAATTAAGTCAAAGTTTGTGTATGAGAGATTTTTGATTCCGTCAATGTACGCATCCAAACAATATTCTTTAAAATCTGCTGTTGGGCAGCCTATAAGTATTTTTGGATTCATTCTACAACCCCAAACTTATGGCAAACACTCCCATTATAATAAGTGAGATTCATAGCCATTTAATAAGGTTCATTTTTTCTCCTAAATATTTTGAAGCTAATAAAGAAACCCAAATATAATATGTTG
>CAYJUR010000005.1:0-18127 GCA_964373405.1 uncultured Methanosarcinales archaeon
GCTTAATTATATATTGAATGACTAGTTAGGATCATTTTTCATCTTTTATGGGTTGTATGGATTCCCACCTCCTGCTACTGATGATTTTAGCTTGCACATAGAATTAGGTGGAGGAGTTTTGAATGACGTTACATGTTATCCAATTTGTGCAAGTCGAATTATTTTTCAAGCAGAGCCTATAAGTGTATCATCATACCTTGAACATGATGAATCTTGTACAGTCGATATAAGAAATAGTATTTTTATGCTTTATCCAAAAGATAAAACTGCTTTTATTTCATCAGGATTTGAAAATTATTATCAGTCATCATACAGTATTTGGGGAAGTAAAGCTAGAATTACTACAAAACGAAGTTATGCAGTTCCAAAAAATTTTGTTACTAGTGTATATTTTCATCAAGATGATGAAATTAAAGAAATTAAAATTCCACCCACGGATCAATTTCAAATAATGGTAGAAAAATTTTGTGAATCGATATTAGATCATAATTCATCATCTTTTAATTTTGAAGATGAATTGATAGCCCAAGCAAAAGTTATGGAGGCAGTTAGACTTTCTCATATGGAAAAAAGAATAGTTAATTTAAATGAGATTAAATAATAGTTCAACTTATTGATGAGGTTTTTTGTATTTATATAATCTTTTTACTAATTTGAAGTAGTCTGTAATGACAGATGTATTAAATTTACTTGAACCAAATTTGCGATTAATACACGTATATGGGATCTCTTTTGTTTTTGCATTGGATGTTTTTACTAATATTTCTAGCAGAAGTTTGTAACCAATAGCATCAAACTTTTTATTTTCTATGAGATCTTTTTTGATTAAGAAAAAACCAGATGTTGAATCTTTAACGTTTAAACCAAGACCGTATTTAGCAATTTTTGTTGCAAATGTACTCATTAACCTTCTACTAAATGGCCAGCCTATTGTTTCGCTTCCTTTTACAAATCTAGAACCAACAACTATATCGTAATGATTATTTTGTACTTCATCTAACATTTCAGGAATTTTTTCTGGTGGATGAGTAAAATCAGTATCCATTACTAATAACATTTCTCCATCAGCGTGATGAAACCCTTCTATAATAGCAGAGCTAAGGCCTCGTTTATCAATTCGATGTATAACTTTAATTGATGGATTTTCATTTTTAGTTTTTATATAATTTTCAACAATTGTACCTGTACCATCAGGGGAATTATCATCAACTACTATAATTTCGCTATCTATACTTGAAGGCAAGACATTGGTAATAGAGTTAAGCATTTTCAGAATATTTGGCGATTCATTAAAAGTTGCAAGTATTATAGAAAGTTGTTTTTTATTCTTTGTAGATTTATTTTGAGATGAGTTCATAACTATTGATCTCTAAACAACATAATTATAAGTCAAATCCTAATGACATTTAATTTCATTAAAAAAACCTTTTTTTATTGATTTATTTATTTAACTTATGAAATTTCATATATCATAACGATTCATGATTTTCGTATTATTAAGCTTCTTGATAGACTAAATTTTCAATTATTCGAAAATCTATTTTCATAATGAGTTAAAATTGAAATATAAATGTTATATTTTTAGTTATACAAGTCAAGATTATTTTTTACATATGTGAATTCCTGCATTAAACCATCCTTAATCTTAGTTTTTGGTTTATAATCAATGAATCTTGAAGCTTTTGAGATATCAGCTTCTGTATGATTTACATCTCCATTTTGTTTTGATGTATAATTAATAGTTAATTTTGATTCTGAAATATCTTCAATTAATTTTAAAATATCATTAATTGAAAGAACATGTCCACCTCCTATATTCAATATTTCATTTGTAACATCATGTTCCAAACAAGATAGTGAAGCATTAATGACATCGTCAATAAATGTAAAATCACGTGTTTGTTTTCCATCTCCATATATTGTAATTTGCTTATTTGTTAGACTAGAATTAATAAAACGAAGAAAAGCCATTTCTGGTCTTTGTCTTGGTCCATATACTGTAAAATAACGCAATGAGATTATTGGTAGTGTAAAATATTCGGCGTAAACACGACAAAGATTCTCCGCTGCTAATTTTGTGATCCCATATGGTGAAACAGGTTTAAGATCTGAAATGTTTTCATTCATTTTGTTTTGTTGATTACCATAAACTGATGATGATGATGCCATAACAATTTTGTTCAAAGAATTAGTATGTTTTGCTACTTCCAAAACTTTTTGTGTGACTATGATATTTTCTTTTACATATGTTTTAAAATTTTCTCCCCAACTAGATCGAACTCCTGGTTGAGCTGCCATATGAAATAAATAATTACTTTTTTTAAAAATCGAAACCAAATCAAGATCAATTAGATCATGTTCATAAAAAACAAAGTTTTCATTTTTTTTGCAATTTAATAGATTATTTTCTTTAATCTTTTTTTGGTAATAATTGGTGAAATTATCGATGCCAATTACTTTAAATTTATTTTCTAATAATTTTTCAGCTAGATGCGACCCAATAAAACCAGCTACGCCGGTAACAACTGTCGTTTCCATAATAATTTCCTAATACACTATGATATCTTTGTTCCGAGATATTGCAATTAATCCTAAGGAAAGGAGTTTGCAGATATTTTTGTTATTTGTAATATCTGAATTTCTACCTAAGAGGGTGAAAGAAATTTCTTTTTGTCCTTTCCACGACGTCATCGTAGTATCGTCATGCTCAGCAACACTATGCGCCACTCTGTAGAAAAAGCTATTTCCTAAAGGATAATAATTTATCATAGGTACCGAATACCAAACCGATTTGTCTGAAAATATCGTTAATCCTTTTTTGTCATCACCTATATCTATCATTTCTTCAGTAGAACCTAAACATCCCTGACTAGTTAATTGAGGTTTTGGTGAATCGCCATGTTTTATTGGTTTTTCACCTAGCACATATGATTCCAAATCTCCTCCATTGTTAGTAGAATAAGTTAGGGTTTTTTTACAAAATGTTTCGGGGTTCAATACAATAATTCCTAATCTAAACGAATTTGGTCTGAATTCTTTAAAATTAAAAACATATTTGATATCTAATCTTGGATAATTTTCATATATGTAGAATGTTTTCAGAAGATGACCAAATGGCAGATCCGTCTCGCAATATAGCTTTTGTCGTATAGGTGCGTTATGTTCTTCACCAAAAATCTTTGTTTTTATCATGTCTGTATACTTGTGTCCTATATGATCGAGAGCAACTACATGGCCAGATGAATTATCAAAAGTATATTTTCTTTGTTTAGTTGATTCTTTTTCATGTTGAATAATTGAGTTTGCTGAAACTTTTGGAAATATTAGTTCTGAGAGAGTTGAGTCTGTTTTTATTTTTAATTTTACATTTGGTGTCATTGAAAAAGTTTTTGACACTGATGTAAAATCAAATTTTTTATTTTGTTGTTTTATAGAAAGTGTTATTCTTGACTTTTTTTTAATGGTTGGTTCTATTATAAGAGTACAACTTCGTAGACTTTGATCCTTGTACAATCTAACATCTTCTATTTTTGATGGTATTTCGTAATTATCTACAAAAATTTTTAATAATGAAAAAATTTTGTGTGGTTTAAAATGTAATTTAATTTCATATGAAATTTTTTCCCAATCAATATTATTTGGATTAAATAGTATTATATCACCAGATTGTGTTTTATTTTGTATTTGTTTTTTTATTTTTTGTAAATTTTGATCAATTTTATTGTTTAAAGTATGAGTTAGCTTAGTAAAATGATGATATTTTTCTTCAGTAGTATGTGTTCTATAATCGCTAGCCCAACAATTAATCAAATCCAAAAAATAAGAATTGATTCTATTTGAGGATTCAAAGTTTTTTAATAATCGAATTTTTTTTAAGATGTGATAACACATTGTATTATTTTTACTGTTATCTCGACCACAAACAGCCCATCTAACTATATTTGTGTGAGGTTTTTTTTCCAATATTGCAAATTCTGCAGAACCCATTTTGATACTCTTATCAGGCTTAAATTTTTCAGCGATTTGTGTGGGAAGACAAAATTCTACATCAGACATTTTTTCAATGTCATCTAAAATTTCATGAAAGCGTTGTATTTCTTTTCCATCACTACTTATACCCAGAATTGGATTTTTGGATACAAAGATTTCCATATCTGAACCATAAAAAGGAAAACAACTGTCAATTTTCTTTTTATTTTGTAGAATAAAATCAAGATATTCTAGTTTCGTTATTTTACCTTTGATATATTGTTGAAATTTTTGGTATGTGTCATAGCTATTCCAAATTATATTTAGATGTTTTTTATCATGAAAAATTTTTTTTGGTAAAAATTTTTCATTGTTAGGAATATTTGAAATTTTAGTAGCCCATTCAAAAATTGTAAAAATTTGTTTAAAATTAACATTTAGATACAGTTGTGTTAATCCCGAGCTGAATAGTTGTTCATTAACATAAGCAGTATTACATTTTGTATTGAAAATCTGTTCTATTCTTTTTTTTCCATTCATCAGATTTTGTTTATTAACGTCTTCTGGCACAAGTGGAAAAACTACTTGTTCTTGTCCTGACGCAAATATTTCACATTTTTTTTTAGAATTCAGTTTTTTTAGCTCCTTTATAAAAAGAGAATCTATGTCTTGAATTTTTTCAAGGGTTGCTATCGGAAATTCTATTGCCGTTTTAAAATTATAATCTCTTATGGTATCTAAAATTGGCCAATAACATCCATCTATTATTTCAGGGTACCTCTCTGTAGGAATTGAAGAGTAATTTAAATTTCCATGAAAAACTGAGTAGAGATATAGCTTAGACAATTTTCTTCATCACATTCTATTTTTTAAAAGATAAATTTAATGAATTGCAAAACTTATTTTCCTATTCCTATGGCGTAGTATTCTATATTCAGATTATCATGTTTTAAGATTCGACGAGTGTCTATAACATATTTTGTTTTCATATTTTTAAAAGTATTATTTTTTATATTTTGAAATTGTTTCCACGGAGTCATTATAACTGCACACTGACTGTTTGTTAAAACATCATTTATCGAGTCAGCATATCTAATTTTATCATAAAAGATTTTTCTTGTATTTTCTATTGCTTTTGGATCAAAAACAGAAACATTGGCTTGTTTTTTTAATAGTAACTCTATTAGTTTTATAGATACAGATTCTCTTATATCATCACTATTTTCTTTGAAGGATAATCCTAAAATCGCTATATTTTTTCTCTTTGGGTTTCCAATTAATTTTTCAATGAGTTTGAGGATATTTTTTATTTGAAATACATTTGTTTGTTGTACAGCTTTAAGAAGTAAAGGATCGCTGCCAATTTGAGACGAAAATTTAATCATGGCTTGTAGATCTTTTGGCAAACATGAACCTCCATAACCAGGACCAGCCTTTAAAAACAAATTTCCTATTCGTGGATCTAAACCAATAGCGCTTGCTATATCGTCAACGTTTGTTCCTAGTGCTGACTGACAAATGTTTGCTATTTGATTAATGAAACTAATTTTTGTAGCTAAAAATGAATTATTGGCGTATTTTATTAACTCAGCTGTTTGGTGATTGGTAATAATTGTTTTTATTTTTGTACCGTATAATTTTTTGTAGAAATTTAACACTTGTTTTATAGCTTTGTTATCATTTCCACCAATTACAATTAAGTGTGGCTTTAATGTATCATCTATTGCGCTTCCTTCTTTGAGAAATTCAGGATTTGTTATGAGACTAAATCCAATGCCTTCTAATTTTTTTGATTTTTTTTCTAAAATAGGTTTAACAATTTTTTGTGTCGTATATGGAATAACAGTGCTTTTTATTACTATGATTGGTTTCTTTTTTGTTTTTGAAAGTGAAATACCAATTTGCTTAATAGCTGATTTTAGCATGTTTAAATTGATATTATTTGTTTTTGATATTGGTGTTCCAACAGTAACAAAAATTATATCACATTGATTTACAGCCAAATCAATATCTGATGATATTTTTAGGGATTTTTTTAACGCTAGTTCTAGTGTATGAGCAAGTTTTGGTTCAAAAAATGGAGTTTTACCAGAAAGTATTATAGAATTTTTTTGTTTATCGTGATCAACTCCTAACACAGAAAAGTTTTTGCTTCCAAGTACTGCCGCAAATGATAATCCCACAAAACCTAGTCCAATTATAGCTATCTTCACATAATGCATCAATTAATATGCGGTTAAATAGTATACGAATAATTGTAACGTTAAAATAATTTTAGTTCATTGATAAATCATTAATTGTATTTTTCAAGAAAAGCAATTATCTTTTCTACGGCATTGCCTTGATTTGTGATATAATCATTGACAAATTTTTCTGCATTTTTAATTATTGATTGTTTATATTCATTATCAAACAATAATTTGTTTAAAGTTGATTCAAGATTTTCTAAGTTAGTTATAATACATGAGTTTGTACTAAAAACTGGAGGAATTTGTTTAATCTTACGATCTTTGACAAAAACAGAAATTACTGGTTTGTTAAGAATTTGTGCTTCTAATATAGTAGTTGAGAAATCTATTATGATAAGGAGTTCACATTTTTCAATTAATGATACAATATCGCCATTTTTTATTATTGAAATAGTTGGATCAATCTCTTTTATAATATTGGAAACATCAAGTTCTTCTTGAAAAGGATGTAATTTTATTATTAGTTTTTTATTAGTTTTAGATACAATTTGACAAATTTTTTTTATTGTATCTTCATAATTCTGCATTGTTTGCACAGTCAAATCAAATATTTCATTTTTTTTAGGTGAAGAAGTAGCTAAAAGAATTAAATTGGTTTTGTGAATCAGATTCGTTTTTTTTCTATCAAAAATATTTTCATATAAGGAACTTCCTAATTCTTCACTTTTTTCATGAAAACCACAACGTGTAATATACTCTTTTGTTTGTTTACCCCAAACAATCATTTTGTCTGCTTCTTCTGGAAAAATTCCAGCAAATTTGTTTTGTTCATAATTTTCATCAGTTTCCCAATACATGCCATGTTGCATTAATACAACTTTAATATTAGATCGTTTTGCAATTTTAATTGCGATTTGTTCATTAAATCCATTTTCTGACCAAACTAAAATTGATGAAATCTTAATTTTTTGTAACAACTCTTGTATGAGTATAATTTCTTGTATAGCTTCTAGTATTCTTTTTTCACATAGCTCCTTAAAAAAGAATTTAATTATATTCCAAAAAGAAATATTATCTATAGAAAAAAATGTTTGAAAAAAATCTTCTTGTTCCCATATCTGATGTAGTTGGTTTGTGAAAGAACTTTTAGTTTTTTTTATATGTTCATTTATTCGTTTATTAGTTATTCCTTGATAAGTTGCTACAATACAATTAGAATTTTTGATAATATGATATGATTTTCTATTCCATATTGCTGGGCGTCTTCTGTTATATAAAATAAAATTAATTGGATGATTAATAGATGATTTAAATAATTTTTCGTAACGTAAGGGATCAAATTCTATTAATAGAATAGATTTCTTTTGTTTGGTGATTTTTTTTTGATTAAGAAAAAAGAAAATTATTTTCTCTGAGATTTTTTTTAATTTGAAATAAGATTTCCTTGATATGTTAAAAGTAATACTATCTGTTAATTGAAATTTTACAGTATCATATAAGAATGAACTCTCCAATTTTTCATCTGGATCAATTTTATCTACAGTAGCTGTAATTTCTTTTGCAATCTTAAAAAGTGAGGGAGAAGCGATAAATTTTGCATTAGGATATTGTACATTAATCTTTAGAAACTCAACAAATTTTTTAAGGAATGGAACAAGAAAATAATGAAATTCAACATAAAACAGCCTACCTAAGTTAATGTTTTCATATTGTAATAAATTAGTTATTGATGATTCATCGTACCATTTAGAAAATTTGTAAGCTGCATGATGTATGGCGGTTAAATCTGAGTTATTGATATATTTATCAGAGATTTCGTGTGGGATGTTTTTTTGAGTTAAAAGTTTATGCGATTCATAGTCAAATGTTATAATTACTGCATTTGTATAATTAATTTTTTTTAATCTTTCAAGATCAGAGGAAGAATCAAATAATATTATGGTATTAACAGTGGCTACTGGCATACTAGTTTTTTTTCCATTTGGTCCAAGCATAATCATCAAACGAGACATTCTGCATTTCATTATCATTTGGTTTCCATGCTATATCAGCTAACGTTAGTATTCTTGCTATGTCGTTTGAAATATTTACATGAGCTGATGGTGTATTTTTAGCAACAAATACCAATGTAGGTTCCTCTGCATTTACTTCTGTTTCTACATAATTACCATTTTTTTCTTTAATTATAAAAACAACTTTTCCGTGAATGCATGTAAAGTAGCTGTTTCGTTTTGTGTGAATATGAGGTCCTTTGATTTCTCCTGGATTAACAGTACTTACATAAACCATTTTTGGATGCTTTTTAATTATGTTATCCCAATCGCGCCAAACTACTGTTAAAGAACCATTAACATGATCATCGGTTATATCTCTAGTTTTATGTAGTTCTAATTTCTTAAAAAAATACTCACTAGTCATTAAAAATTGTGAAGTCTATCGGCCAATAAAAGTTTGGACGCCATTATCTGTTGGTGATTTAAATGAGCAGGTCATTAGTATGATTTAGTATAATGTTTTATTAAGAAAAGGAAATTTCATGGTATAATGAAATTACTTGTAACCGGAGGACTAGGTTTTATAGGTAGTAATTTCATATTAAGTATTTTAAAAAACTTTAGCGATTTTGATATAGTAAATATTGACGCAGAGTTTTATGGTGCAAATTTTAAAAATTTAGAGGAAATAAAAAAATATGAAAATTACAAGTTTGTGCACGGAAACATAACTGATTATAACCTTATGAGCAAACTAATTGCAAACTGCGATATTATTGTGAATTTTGCTGCCGAATCATTTGTGGATAGAAGTATATCAGATGCAAATCCATTTGTTGAGTCAAATATCAGAGGAGTTTTTACTATACTTGAAATTCTCAGAAAAACAAAAAAAAGATTGTTACATATATCAACTGATGAGATATTTGGAAGTTTAAAATCAGAAAGTGCAGATGAAAATTATAGATTTAATCCATCAAATCCATATGCAGCGACTAAAGCATCAGCAGAACTGTTAATCAATTCTTTTGTAACCACGTATGGTTGTGATTGTATAATAACAAGATGTACAAACAATTATGGCCCTAGACAATTTCCTGAAAAACTCATCCCAAAAACTATAATCTTGGCAAGTCAAGGAAGAAAAATTCCAATTTATGGCAGTGGCAAAAATACTAGAGATTGGATTTTTGTAGATGATCATTGTCAAGCAATAATTAGGGTTCTATTAGATGGAAAGTCGGGAGAATCATATAATATATCAACTAATAGCGAAATAGATAATTTAACATTAATAAAAAAAATACTCGCTATTATGGAAAAACCTACAGAACTAATTAGTTTTGTTGAAGACAGACCAGGTCATGATTTAAGATATAGTTTAAATTCATCAAAAATTAGAAATGGTTTGAGCTGGTCAGAAAAAACTAATCTTGATGACGGGCTTGAGATCACTATAAAATGGTATTTATCACATTTGGATTGGTGGAAAAATTTATCTAAAAAAATTCTTAATCCAACACCATGGAAAGTTTAGATTTTAATTGAACAGTTTGGTGGGAAGTTTTAGTTAACATGAAAGGCATAGTGCTTCACGCAGGACATGGTACTAGACTTAGACCCTTAACACATACTGGCCCAAAACAATTACTGCCAATCGCTAACAAACCTATGTCGCAATACTGCATAGAATCTCTTAGAGATGCAGGAATTACTGATATTGCTATAATCATTGGCGGTTTAGGAGCAGATAAGGTCAAAGAATACTACCGAACTGGAAAGGATTTTGGAGTGAGTCTTACCTATATTGAGCAGGATAGACCTAGGGGTATTGCCCATGCTATAAGTCTTGGAAAAGAATTTGTAGGAAATGATCAGTTTGTTGTGTTTTTAGGTGATAATATCATTCAAAGAAATATACATGATTTTGTAACAAAGTTTGAACAATCCGATTTGCATGCATTAATTTTATTATGTAAAGTCGATAATCCATCAAGATTTGGAATAGCTGATGTAAAAGATGGAAAAATTATAAAGATAGTGGAAAAGCCGAAAAATCCTCCATCTAATCTTGCAGTAACTGGTATCTATTTTTTAACACCTACTATCTTCGATGTAATATCTAAACTTAAGCCATCATGGAGAAATGAATTAGAAATAACTGATGCATTGCAGAAATTATTAGAAGAAAATTACAAAATTAGTTATAATATGATAACAGATTATTGGAAGGATACAGGCACGCCTGATGACATTATTCACGCAAATGCAGCAGTTTTAAGAAATATGAAATCATACTTTCATGGAAAAAAAGATGAGACGTCAAAAATAACAGGTAATGTTATGATAGGAAAAGGTACTGTTATTCAGGAAAATTCTCAAGTAGAGGGACCAGTAATAATAGGTGAAAACTGTGTTATAGGTCCTAATACAAAGATTGGTCCTAATACTAGTATTGGAAACAATTCAAAATTATCAAAATGTGATATTGAAGATTGTATTATAATGTCAGATTGTAAAATTGATTGTAATATAAAAATTAGATACAGCATAATTTCAACCAATTCCAGTATTTTGTTATCTCACAATAATAATGATGAAAAGATATTTTTGTTGGGAGAAGGCACTAAAATTTTGCTTTAAAATTGTATTTTACCAATTTAAATATGAAAAAAATTTGGTTAGAACTAGTTGAATAAAATATCTCAACCATTGGTAAGTGTAATCATATTAAATTATAATGCAGGCGATTTATTGTTAAATTGTGTCAAGTCAGTTTTTGACACAAAATACGATAATTTTGAGGTCATCATAGTAGATAATGTTTCAACAGATGGTAGCCACCTAAAATGTAAGGAAAAATTTGAAAAAATTCATCTAATTCAAAATAAAAAAAATCTTGGATATTGTGAAGGAAACAATGTTGGAATAAGAACAGCTAACGGTGACTATGTTGTAATACTCAATCCTGATACTGTGGTACAACCAACATGGTTATCTGAACTGTTGTCTGCGTATGAAAAACATGGAGAGGGACTATACCAACCAAAAATTCTTTCTTTGTATGAAAAAAAAGTACTTCAGAGTACTGGAAATATGTTACATGTGTTTGGATTTGGTTTTGCAAGAGATAAAGGATTGATAGATGTTAATCAAAGGAATAAAATTGAACAAATAGGTTATGCATCTGGAACGTGTCTCTTCACTTCATTAAAAGTAATTAAAAAAATAGGACTTTTTGATCCTTTTTTATTCCTATATCATGATGACCTTGATTTAGGATGGAGAGCATCACAACTTGGCATAAAGTCCTACTATGTACCATTGTCTGTCATATATCATGCTGAGAGTTATACTCTGAAATGGAGTGCACAGAAATTTTACTGGTTAGAAAGAAATCGACGGTATTGTTTATTAACTCATTATTCGAAAAAAACTTATTCTAAGTTAAAGTTGTATCTTTTTGTAGTTGATATTTTAGTTTGGATCTTTTATTTATCAAAAGGATTTATTGGTTCAAAAATTAAAGCAGAGTTAGATTTGCTTAAAAATAAAAAACATATAATTAGAAAATACGAAGAGTTGGAAGCAAGAAAAACTGTTGCAGATTCAGAATTAATCAAAACATTTTCAGATATGATTTTTGTTCCACAAGATGTTTCTGGCACTATAATAAACAAGTCATTTAATTCACTACTAACATTATTAAGTCAAAAGGTAAAACAAAAACTTTAGTTAATTAACTGTTTAATTTTTCAGAAAATACTACGCCAATAGCAAAATTTTTTTCATGACTGATTGAAGCAAGAAATCTGTATTTGTTTAATTTTTTGTTTTTGAGCTGTACTATAGGTTTAGATTTTGATTTAGAGGTAATTATATCCAACATAGAAATTTTTTCATTAATAGCTTTTTTCACAGCTTCTTTTACAGCAAATTTTCCGGCAAAATGTTCATATGGATTTTTATACCTTAAACAGTATTTGATTTCCGAAGGGTTAAAAATTTTTTTATAAAAATTTGGTTTTGATTTAAAGCTGATTTTTGTAAAATTATTTACATCAACAATGTCTATTCCTAAACCAAATTTTTCAATCATGTTGAATTACACCATATGTTAAGTAAAAAATTATTCTCTTACTATCACTTTTGCGATGCCGTCAAGTAAACACTCGTTTGCTTGATTTTTAATTGTTGTTTTAATAGAAATTATTCTAGTTGAAGCACTTTTATCAACAACTTCACCTTCTACAATAACCTCATCATCAATATAGCAGGGATTTTGAAAGTTTAATGATTGTGAAAAATATAGAGCATTTTTACCAGGCAAATACATGCCTACTAGTCTTGATAAAAAAGATGCTAACAGCATTCCATGACATATTGGTTTGCCAAAAACAGTAGTTTTTGCATATTTTTCATCTATATGTAATGGGTTAAAATCGCCAGAGATTTCAGCAAATTCTGTAATTAATAACTTGGTTATTTTTACACTAAAATTCTTTTTAAGTCCAATAGAAATTTCTTCAAATTTGTATTCTGTTAGTTTAGTCATCCAAGGTTATCCCATGATTTTTTAAATGTCTCTTTATATCACTGACAGTTTTAACATCGGTTGCCTCATCAAGTGTAAATTTTGTTTTAAATTCCTCTTCCAGTTCGTAAAGTAAAACATACCCATTAAACGATGTCCATTTATCAATTGACTGAGGTCCTGAATCATCAGTTATCTGTGAAACTGGAATACCCATTACTTTAGAAATAATCTTGTAAAGTCGTTGAGACATTATTCAACTATGACCTTTAAATAATTTGGACTATTGAATGGGACGTTTAGATCATAAACCCAATAATCATCTTCTTTTTTAAAACCACAATCTGGCAAAAATGATTCTATTGGTTTGTTTTTTTGTGTAGAGATAAATTGTGCTTTTAGTTTTTTGACCCCATTTTTTTTTGCTATATTTATGATGTGGTTAAGAATTCCTTTTTCAACATCTCTTCCTATAACCCTACAACTTAACAGAAAAGTATCTAAAACCCACTCTGTTGGTTGAGCTTTTTTTATTATAAAAACTCCTGTAATACCATTGTCACCAAATTTATCTTCTACCTGTGTACATCCAACTATTATTTTATCATCATGGGCAAATTTTCTGATGTCTTCTTCTTGATATCTTTTTGTTGTCAAGTTAAACTGATTTGTTTTTAATGTTAGTTGTGATATGCGAGGTATTGTGAAATTATCTGTTTTTTTGATTGTAATTTTAATATCAAGATTTTTTAAAAAGTCCTGTAAATTTAAAGAAGATTGTTCTAATTCTTTTCTTTTTCTTTGTTGAATATACATTTGACCACGTGTTGCATCTTCTTTTGTAATATTTAGTACATCAAAGTCGTTGATTTCTTGTAAGACTAGACAATATTGTGCAGGATCTGAAGGCAAATCAACTGTTTTTACTTGTGGCAGATTTGCTTTCATGTATTCACGATTTACTGGATCGTCATCAAAAAAGACGATGCTATCTAGCCCTATATTTAGCTCTTCTGCTATTTCCTTCATGTTAGCTACTTTATCGTTCCAGTTTATTTTTAGAGATGCAAAGTTTTCTTCTCTTATGAGCATATAGGGATGGTCACGAATTACCTTTAATGCATCGTCAACATTATTTTTACTATTTACTGCAAGTATAATACCTCGTTGAAAAAGCGCAAGAATGTAACGTTGAAACTCCAAATAGGCGTTTCCAGGAGGCTGTGGTCCTAATTTTATTCCATCGAATCCATCTTCCCCTAGTATACCACCCCACAATGTATTATCTAGATCCAGAACAATACATTTTTTTGAAAGACCTAAAGACGCAGTAACGTAGGACATTAAATCATTTGCCAAATATGGAATATAATCTAAAGATATTTTTATATCACCGAAAAAATATTGTTGAAAATTAAATACTTGACTCTCTCCATATTTTGATACAAATGCATTAAAATCATAAAGATATACTGAATCCATATTACGAAATTCATGCATCAAATTCTGATTCAGATTATTTATCGTCTCATGAAGACCATATTCTTGTTTTGTCTCAACAATTCCGTATTGTGAATATTTTGGTATTGAAAAATTTGTTATAATTAGTTTTGAATTAGAATTGGTGGTAAATGTTTGTGCAAGCGATACAATCTCCATGGTTTTTTCTTTAATCAAGTTTTGCCGTTCAGAAATAGTTAGAGAATATGGAAAATAGAGAAAATTACCTAGAATGCTTTTGACATCTAATATAAGGAAAGTGATATCTGGTAAAAATCTGTATAGATTACTGTTTTTATCAAGAATTTCTTGATTATATTGGTTATAGCCACATATGTAAGTTTTACACTCGATATTTTTTTGCGCAGATTTTACTTGAAGGGTTTCTGCTAATCCATTAATTGTAAAACTTGATAAAATTGCGATTTTAATTTTTTTCTCAAATTTTTTTTTTCTGTATGTTTTGTGCTTCAGTAAGGAAATAAGACAGTTTTGGTTCTATATTCATAAATGGCTCATATTACAAACCACAATAAATATTTCGTATCTTAGACAAGATCATATTAAACTAATATTTTATGCAGAAAGCTTAAAGATAAAACGTCATTCTTCCATGTAAGATATACCATGCAAAAAGATGATGTATTTTCAATTAATGAAAAAGAGGTTCTGGATTTTTATGGTTATAAGGGGTCAATTGGACGATTAAAACTGAAATTAAAACTCATTCGTTCTTGGATATTGCATGCAATCGCGTATTCTTCACCAGTTTCAAATTTTATAATTAGTATGCAACGTTCAAGGGGCGTAAAGATAGGGAAAAATTGTCATTTTTCGCCATATGTTTTGATAGATTTGGTATACCCTCAGATGATTACCATAGAAGATAATGTTACAATCGGGTCAAATGTTATGATATTTGCACATATCAATCCTACAGCTAATCTAGAATTAAAAAAGAAATCATATCCAAGAAAAGTAGCACCTGTAATAATTCAAAGTGGTGCTGTTATAAATCCTGGATCCATTATTATTGCAGGTGTCACAGTAGGAAAAAATGCCATAGTCTCAATTGGTAGTGTGATAACAGAGAACATACCTGACTACTGTGTTGCAGTGGGAAATCCAGCAAGAGTTGTAAAAAAGATTGAATAAAGTATCAAATGGTCTTATCAACCAGTTCATTTTTAAAACAAAGCTTGAATGAAAAATGAATTTACTAAGTATTGACTTTGAGGAGTGGTATCATCCTGAATTAATTAAACCATATATTTCTGACAAGGAAAAAAAACCAGCTGTAATAAATGGCATAGATAAAATATTAGATCTATTACGCAAACACGAAACTTTTGCTACCTTTTTTGTAGTAGGAGAATTACTAGAAATTAAACCTGAGTTGCTTGATAAAATAATTGATTCAGGTCATGAGATTGCATGTCATACTATGCATCATAATAGATTAGATACTATTGGTTATAAGAAAACTTTTCATGAAGAAATCAAAAAATTCAATAAACTAACCTCTGGCAAATCTAAAGGATTTAGGGCACCTACATTTTCATTAAACAAATCTAGTTCATGGGTTATAGATGTTTTATCTGATAATGGCTATGTTTATGATAGTAGTATAGTCCCTGCAAAAACGAACATGTATGGAATTCCTAACGCTGAAACAAAACCATATAAGATTTCAAGCTCATCGATCGAACGAAATGATCCTAATGCAAAATTGATAGAATTTCCTTTATTAGTTACAAGTTTTTTAGGAAAAAAAATTCCAGCTGGAGGTGGCTTTTATCTAAGAGCATTACCATCAAAAATAATTAAAAAATCAATAAGTACTTATGAGAAAAGAGACATTCCAGCCTGCTTTTATGTGCATTCGTGGGAACTGACTCCAGAGTTAATGCCAAAAATTCCAATGTCTAGAAAAGACGCTTTTATTACCTATTATAACATCAAAAAAACAGTTTCACGACTAGAAAAAATTCTAGATGGTTTTGAGTTTACTTCGTTTGCTAGATATTTTACAAATATGTAAATTGAAAATATGAGTTAAAATATGAACAATCTTCAGATTTAATGTTGAGCTCAGAAAATATAGAAGATGAAAATTTATGCAATATCTATAAAATCTTAGCATATGTAAAATCCTACAAATATCCTTTGTTAATAACGATTATTTTTTCCTTAAGCACTGCTTATTCTTCATTCATTATTGATAATCCTGCCAGAGGTAACGATGCGATTTATTATTATTTTGCAGGAAATCAGATTTTGTTTGGTGATCGAGAAAATGTCATCATTCCTAACGCACCAATTGGTGGACCCATCCTTTTTGCTTCAGTTGATCTTATTTTCAATAACGCATTTTTAACAATTAAAATAATTTCTTTTCTTAGTGGAGTAGGAATTGTTTATTTATCTTATTTTATTATAAGAAATATTTTTTCATCACAAGTTGCATTACTCGGACAGCTAATTTGCGCCATAAATCCATTCTTACATTTTCAAACAATATTTCCTTTTAATGAAATGTTTCCTCTTTTACTAATTTTTATTTCTTTTTTTTACATTACCAAAAAACGATTAGAATCAAAACACATGGCTATCGTTGGATTGTTATTAGGTTTTTCTTTTATGTGTAGATATCAAGCAATACTAGTTTTTATTGGATTTTTTATTTTTGCTTTAATTAGTTATGAAAAAAAGAAAAACTTATCTTACGCGAGCCTTATTGTAATATTTTTTTTAATTGGATCAAGTCCGTTATTGTTTTATAACTATACCACTTTTGGAAGACTAATTGATAGTAATCCGACATTTTATTTATCAATTGAATCAGTTTATCAAGCCTCAGAATGGCAAGACCAACTTGAAAAAAAGTTTAATAATTTATCCGTAATTGATTTTTTTCTTATAGAACCAGAGTTATTTTTAAAAAATTATTTCTATAATTTGTTTTATCATAATCCTAATCGTATTTTTAGTTTTACATTTAATATAGAAAATATTTCCCCCACTCCAATAATTCCATTTTTAGGAATGTTACTCATTCTAGGAGGATTAGTTTATTCGCTAAAAATTAATTTAAAAAGGCACATTTTAGTTGTTTTATTAATAACTATTTTGGTCAGTACTGTCCTTGTACTTGTATTTGGTGATTTTAAAATTCATTTTTTTTCCATTCTTATTATACCGTTAATAGTTTTAAGTATTTTTTCTATTAGAAAACTAGAGAAAAATTATCTACCTTTATTAATTTCACCATTGATTTTTTTTCTACTAATTTCAGTCATTCCTGTAAATAGACCTGATTATTTGTTTTCTGTATGGATAATTTTCCCAATACTTACATCGCTGTTCATTTTGGAAGTTCTTCCAAAAATAATTTCAAAAAATAAGAAAAATGAATTTAGTTTTAATAATTCAAACTTAGTAAAGGTGGCAGTAATAATGATGGTTTCTCTACTAGTTGTGGCAAATATTGGGTTTTCTTATAAATTTATGAATATGATCTTGTATGGAGACAGATCATTTGATGGGATCGTAAAAGAAATTCAAAAAGTGTTTTACGCTGATGAGACAAAAAAACTTATGGGTGAAGAAGTTTTTGAAATTGGTAATGTATTAGCTAAACAGCCGGGAATACAACAAAGTTATGTAATGACACCTGAACGCACCTTTTCTTATTATGCCAAGAGTAAAACAATTTATGTTACCTTTAACGAAGGACCATCAAATCAAACAATAGAATCTTATTTAAGTAGAAATGAATGGTCAAAATACGAATATTTTGTTTCTAATATTGGATCTAATCCTATAGATCGTAATGATGTTTACAAACCTGTTCCAGATTATATAATTTATCCAAAAAACCGAAACAAGATAACAACGTTACGCGTTCTAGAAAATCCAGATGATCCAAAAATACCAGAAAA
>CAYJUR010000006.1:0-951 GCA_964373405.1 uncultured Methanosarcinales archaeon
TGCATCGCCCGGAAATAATGAATTTAGACCATATCTTGTTTCCCAATCGTTAGGCATTCCGTCAGAGTCAAAATCGTTTGAATTATCTGGATCTTTATTATCAGAAGTCCCATCATTATCATTATCCTGGTCCACGCAATTTGAAATCCCATCATTGTCAATATCTTGATCTTCATTATTTAGAATATTATCGTTGTCTATATCTTCGTCCTGCGAATTTAATAAACCATCTGCATCTAAATCATTTGAAGACGCTCTACATTTGTATGTTCCTATGTCATTTACATTATATGAGCAATCCGATACTGTTCCTCCATTATCTATGTCATTATGATCCAAAATTCCGTCATTATCATCATCTTCATCTTGAGTATCTGGAATTCCATCATTATCATCATCTTCATCTTCACAATCAGTAATTGAGTCACAATCATCATCTTCATCTTCCGAATTAAGAATTAAATCTTCATCTAAATCATTATCAAAATCAGAATCTAATGCATCTGTAATTCCATCATTATCATCATCTTCATCTAGATTGATTGAAGCTAATTCGTCATAATCTATAGATAAGTCATTATCGTCATCTTCATCTTCACAATTATTTGTTCCATCATCGTCTATGTCATCATCTTCTTCATCAGGAATATTGTCACAATCAACATCTTGTGTACATACTTCATCACTTGGTTCAGAAACATTGATTTTAATAGTGCCAGATGCAATATTTCCTGCCAGATCTTCTGCCATATAGCATAAATAGGTTGGTTGATCTATAGCGATTGTTGAAATATATGTGAAATTTGTCTGGCAGGAGGATTGCACATCATTTGTTCCGTATAAAATTGAAGGCTTACAACTGCTGCCCACGTCGTGGCAAGAAAGAGATGCTTGAGTTTTTCCGTTATCCTCATCTATATCTAAAGTGACTGATGGAGTAATACTCTCTTT
>CAYJUR010000006.1:961-17560 GCA_964373405.1 uncultured Methanosarcinales archaeon
AATTCTCTCTTTACATATACTTAGTACTCTGTTTATGACAAAACCATCACTCTTAACTTTTGGAGAAGATAGGTTTGCTTTGTTTGTTGCAATCACTTCAGTAAAAAATTTGCCTTCAATCACTCCAGGCAAACTAATTATCACATTTTCATTAGAAGTTTTGTTAGATATATTTATTGAATAAACTGAATTATTTTGTGCAAAAATTCTATATTTATAATACGCAATTCCTGATTCATTGTCTGTTGCTTTCCAACTAATTGTCAAATTCGTTGCAACACAACTATTATTTCCATCTTGAATTCTCAGGCTTATAGGAGGGGTTTTGTCTACAACAAAATTGGAAGTTTGTGTTGCCTGACCTTCACTATAAATACAATTAACTCTTATTGAATGAGAACCTTGTGACAATACTCCCAGAACTACATCAAATCTTCTTCCGATTGGCCCTAAACTTGTTGAGTTTCTTGAATCTAAGTTATACGTGCATTGCCCAAGTCTTGGTGAAGCCACACTTAGAATAATACTTTGATTAGAAAAGAATGCGCCATTTTTAGGACTTATTATTTGAAGTGATGGAAGTAATGATGTGTCAACAGTGAAATTTATATTTTTAAGAGATGAAGTTAAGCCTGCTCTATTTCTACAAGCATAATTACAAGAATATGTTCTGTGATCTTGAACATTTATTGTTGTGTTTTGTAATCTTAAAAATTCTGAATCAAAATTATTTCTCATAGAATTATAATTAACTATAGTCGAATCACAATCATATTTACACATTGCTTCGTCATCAGTTACAACAAAAAGAGTTGTACGCAAAGGATATTCTGTTACAACTGAAGGTTCCAAATATGAATTAGTAATTAATGGAATTGTTGTATCATATGAAATATTGAATTCTTGAGGTCTTGATTGACGAATATCTGAATTACACCATACAAATATTCGTTGAGTTGATGGGTATAATGAATTGATTTGATAGTTCCTTTTTAGGTGGGAATTTTGCCCAGTTATATCAAATCTTCCTGAAAATTGCAAATAAGATGTGTGCGCTGATGGTGAATAAATATTACTATATCTACATTCAGCGTTTCTGTTAGTCTCAAATGTTAGATCTAATATTTGTGTTGGTGAAACGCTATGTTGAGGATTGCCTAATGTGACTAATAAATAGTTCTGCTGTAAACGGAATACTTCATTTATTACTGCAAGATTTCCTGACATATCCTTGCATTCCAAAATATGATTGTATGATGTTTTGTTTAAATTAGAATAAATAATTTCTTTGTTGACAAAAACATCTAAATTAAAAGTGTTTTTGTTCCTTGTTGATGTTCGAGTTTCTCCTTGCGAAATTAAATAATCAGTACAATTAACATTTTCTTCTGCTCTAATTCTTAAAGTGATTTTAAAATTATTAGTCCTATTTATTCCGCAATTAATACATTCAGTGGTATTTGTAACATATAATAAAGGAGTTGACGAATCTATATAAACAGATTTCTCTTTTGTTTCTTCACGATTTTGATATAAATCTTCGGAATAGAATCTCAACAAATATGTTCCGTCTTGAGTAATTGAATGAACAAAATCACGGATAGGGTTTATTGTGATTTCTGATTCTGCTGGACCTTTAGGGATGAAATTATGGCATTTATTTATTCCAATACAATAATATAAGTTTGATATTCTTTCACTTGTCGAGAATAATAAATCGTTTCTATCATCTAAAGGATTTTTGTTCAAGAATACGAAATCAAATTCGGGAGAAGTTGTTGATGGGATATTATCTTTCTCACAATCCAAATTCAATCCAGAACTTACTAAGCTTGAAGCAGTACAATCTGGTTGCCTATTTCCATCAGCATCTTTATAACATGCATTTTGGAAAAGATCCCAATAACAAGTTCCTAGTCCGCATGCGTCGTCAGAATAAATAAATGTGCCATTGATTATTGTGAAACTTTGTGATGATCCTGTTGCATTCGAACAAGATTGTCTTGTTTTATATTGATTACAATAATCTGTTCCATTCATATTACATGTTTCACACGAATTTGATTGTTCATAACAAAATCCTAAACTTGAACATATATTTTGATTGCAATTTGTGTTAAAGAATAAATCCCCATCTTTAGAGCATAAATTACAGCTTGTTGATTCTATTAAATCTTTTCCTTTAGAACTTTCTTTAAGATTTTTCTTTTTATCTGATTTTTGATCTGCATCAAAACAAACACCTTTTCCTAAATCATCATATTCATTGTATTCCCACTCACAGTTTAATGGAATTCCACATCTATTATTTGTACATGAAAATTCTGATTTATACAAACTGCAATCATAGTTTTCATCTGTTGACATAGGACAAGAATAACAAAAATCGATAGTAACTGTTGATGTATCAATATAACATCCTTTCGCATATGATTGTGTTGTTGCTTCATATGAGCATAACATATCGTTAAATAATAGTCCTAGAAAAGGAATTGATAAATCATATCCACATTGAGATTGTTGCAAACATTTTGTTTCTCCGCTTTCATATGGTCTAGAGCAATACCAATTTTGGCCATGGAATGAACAATCTGGGAAATATGTATCATCAACATCATCACTCAAAATATTATTTTCGTCACAAATTCGTCTTAATCTATTATCAACGCAAAATTCGCTATCATTGCAACTATTCTCACATTGAGCATTTCCAGTAAAAAATTCTTCTGAAAAAGTTTTATCGCTATATCTTTGCTGTCCTCTGTCATCATAAAACGCTTTTATTGAAAAGACAATATTAGAGTCCCAAGATAAATTATTAATAGTATGATTATTTTGACTGCCGTCAATGATATATATTTCACTATTTTCTTCATTAGTTATAATAAAATTGGTTACTCCTTCATCATTTTCACAGAAATCACTATTCCACGAAAGTTTGACAGAATCTTTGCACTTCACATTTTCTATATTCAATTCGGGAACTTTTGGCGATGTCGGAAAATCACAGACTTCTGATGATGTAGATAATTGTACATTTAATTCATAAACTTGCCTTGGTCCTAATTGTGTTGATCTTACTGTTCTAATTTCATCGTTATATATAGGACTTCTTCTGAAAATTATGTTGTGATCTTGAGAGGGATTTGCATAAATTTCATACTCTCCGTTTGAATTACTTATTGCTGATGGCGAATCGAATGTTGAAGCGTCTATGTAAACGGATGCTTCTAAAGGATTTCGTGTCTGAGAGTCTGTAATAATTCCTCTAATTATAGAATAATTCAAAAATGTACAGGGGACATCGGATACGAAAGGGCCTGATGAAGATTCGCAACAGAATTCCCCTGCGACATTTTGAATTGAATATGATTGTGCTATGCTAGGATTAATTGTAACATCTAAACCTCCACATAAACAAACTTGATTTACATTCATTGGCGTTAGTTCTTGATTTAATGGACAATTTTGAATTTGTAAACAAATATTGTTACAAGCTGTTCCTGTACAACTTGGAGATGAATATCTTGCTGTTTGTGGTTGACATTGAAAAGTATATTCACAGCAATTTGGAGAATATGTTGGAGGAAGAATTGTTGTGTTTGTGGTAGGAATAGTTGGTTGCGGTGTAGTAGGTTGTGTTCCGTTAATGGGAGGAGTTGTTGTGTTTGTGGTTGGTGAAGTTGGTTGTGATAAATATTGCGTACATTGTTGAGGACTTATGAATGGGATTAATTGATATGGAAGTGATCCGCAAAATGAGTCACAGAAAGAATTGCTTGTAGATTTATCGTTTTGCAAGTATGAAAAAGCACCAGGAGTAGAAGGATTACATACACAACAACCGCATTCTTGAAGTTCTCTACAATTAGCAACATCTGATCTGTAATCTCCTTGACATTCAGATTGAGGAACATTATTACATGTAATATCATTAAAAGATCCATAAGTTGGTTGATTATTTATGCAACAACCGGCAGATGCGTAATTAGAAAGAAATAATACTAACAAAATCCCAATTAATACTAACAGTACTAACTTCAACTTCATCTATTCGGCCCTCTCGTATACTATTCCAAAAAGAGCGAATTTAGATTTATAAGGTTATGGGTAAAATCGTAGTTAAATAATTGAATGATATTTGATTGGAACGTTAAAAAAAACAGCTTTCTTCTAACATGAATTTCAAAATCAAAAATCTAATGAATTCTATAAAGAAAGCTAAGAATTCATAAAAGAGAGAATCAAAGAATGAAGTTAAGGACAAAATCTAATTTTGAATTAGATTAATTTACTTTATATTGGGAGATTTCTTCATCGCAATAAACCATCTTATATTAGTTTCAGATTTATATTTTGAATTACTTTTCCATTGGCGATAAAATTTATTAAAAGAAATATTATAATTTTCACCATACCAAGAATCATTTAAGGATATGTTCTTAGATGTAATATTATTGACAACTGCATAATGATTCACTTTATCTTCTGGAATAAAATAACAAACGATTATATAATATTTTTGTTTATGAAAGTTTCTAATATCATCCAGATTACCATTTCTTTTTACTGAGTAATTCAATTTTAACTTCTCAGCCAATATTGAAAAATCCTTATTCTATGTACCTCGGATTTTATTTGTGCCTAAAATCTTAACAACTTGTTTTTCTGATTTCTTAATTCCAAAAGATTCAAGAATCATTCTCATAGAAGCTGCACCACAAGTCCAACATGTTTCTTGTTTATAATAAGGCTTTACCATGTTATCACCCGCTCACTCTAACCCTCACAACTTGCCAATCTTCTTTCTCACCATCAGAAACTTTTATTATTATTTCATGCTCTCCGACATCTAATATATCCAAGAATATTTTTGCATCTTTTTGTGAAGATTCATACAAAGATGAAGACATAAACCTATCAGACGCCCACCCCGAATAAGTATAAACAATATTATCTTCGTTTGCATCAAACGCTTCCGGATTTAATACTAAATCTTGATTCCATTGAATCTCTATATCATAATTGTTTGAGGGATTCAATGAAAAATAATTCAAAATTGGGGGAATATTGTGTCTAGAAAATTTGTAAGAGATAGATTTTCCATTAAACATAGATTTTGTATCTGAAACAATTACAATATCTTCTTTATTCTTAACGTCTCTCAAAACTTCCACATTAAAGCCTTGAAGGAATTGGGGCAAATTTATGTAATCAACATCGATTTTGAAACTAGGATTAGAAGAATCTGCATAAATCAAAGCTTTTGTTAACTCGTATAATAATTTTAATCTAAAAGGATAATTTAAATTATGATCTTGTGTAAGAAATTCTTTTTGAGACGTTTTCTGAGTGCTTGATAATTCTAACGGAACTTTGACTTTCAAATTTACATCATTTGTACCTAAAATTAGTTGTGATGAAATTTCGCCTTTTTTAATTTCATAAGGAAGCCATTCTGATTCGTCGAATTTTAAGCATTCGTTTGTTCGAAAATTAACATAATTTTCTATTTGTTTAACCCAAGATTTATCCCCGACAATATTTGTCATAAACGAATTCATTAATAATGGATTAATTGGTAAAGGACATTTTTGAGATGCATCATAAGCACAGGATCTGTCAATGTCGTACAAAAATTTACAATTAGGATCTTCTTTAATGCACGGATAATATGGAGATTGTGATAAATCGTTTCTTTCTTTAATATCTATTGAGTTCATTATTTCGTTATAAGAAATTTGTTTGCCATCGTAAAATAACGCATTTAAATCAGTGCATGTTTCTGCAGTACAAGATAAAGTAGATCCTTGCTGATGCGAATAAATATATCCTCCTTGAGAAAGTAACAAAGATAGAGCTTCATCAAAAGCGTCTTCTATACAAGTTTGTGCATATCTTTTTGTGGAAAGAGAATTTAATTGTGTCTTTTGTAGAGATGTTGTTTCTTTCTGAATTATGTCTTGTGTTGAAGAGTATAAATAAAGAAGGAGTGCAAACGCCATTAAAATAATCATTCCAAGAATTATGTAAAATGTTATTTGTGCTTTTTTCATCAAAGTTCCTCAATTGTATTGCATCTATCTCATCCTAGTTTTATGTATTAATAATTTAACAAATTCATAATTTGTTATTGACGGATTTTCTGGAATTGAGCTATCTAATATTGTGAATATGGTTTGTTTATTTCCTGAGCTTTCGCAAGTGATTGTTTCTCTTCCTCTTGGATGTGTTGAATTATCATAAATAATTACAGATTCACAAATATCTGAAGGAACATTTTCAAATGTTGCTTCAAAATATTCGTTTACTTTCTGTGCTCTAGATTTTTTGTATTCTGAAATCGCATAAATTTGTTGATCTCCAAATTTAGATAGATAAATTGATTTGTATTGGGATGCATATTGTAAAGGTTCTGGAGAAACTCTAAATCCTTCTGTCTGAGTGCCGAATAAAATTAAAATTGGTTGTATAAAAATCGAATATAATCTATCAATAATCCTAAATAATAAGCCTGATCTTAATACATCTCTTGATGGCGAATATATGAAACTTTCAGTTTTGTCGTTCCAATAAAAGTGTCCGTTATTTGTTGTGCATTTTTTGAAGTCATATTCATCCTGTGAATTTGAACAGCTTGAAAAATCGATAGATGTTATATCAAATGTTTGTGCTAGTGTTTGTTGAATTGATGGAGGACTTGTTTCAAATGTACTTTGCCCTAACTCGTTAAATGATGAACCAACAACTATTTCGTCATCATACGATAAAACGCAAAGATTGTTGAAAATTCCTTGTTCAATTGCGTTTCTGAAACTTGTGTCAAGAGTAAATTCACTAATGAAGCTACCATTTTCTAAAACTCGGAAATGTTTGTCGCAAACCAATGTGAATTCATCGTCACGAATTTGCATCATCTTTTTTGAAACAAAATTTGTTCTTGACGTCCATAACCCGGAATCACAATAAATATCATCAACATCATTCACATAAGTTTTTTGAACACCTGGAATGAGTGCAACTTTTGAATACCAATTATCGGGTTTACATCTAGAGGGGTCTTGATTTACTGTTTCCATGGGATGTTGTAAATTGTCATCTAAGAAACAAGAATTTGGGTTTGAGCAACTCCCGTATTCGTCGAGCATCCAATCATATTTTAGAGTTGTTTGTATCCAATTTCCCACATTACAAACTAATGTTTGGGCTTGTTCACCTGGGAATATAGGCATTACAATTGTACCTTGACCATTTTCTACACAAGTATTTCCGTCCCAACAATCGTTTTGTTTGCAACATCCTGATGTGGTGTGAGATTCATCAAAACTTTCTCTGGTTCTGTTTTCAGGCGGAACTATTCCATCAGACGTCTCATATGTGTCTGATTTCCATGCGTTGTTGCAATAAAAAGAGGTGCCGTTCACTGACACAGATTCACATTTGTCTTTTTCTACAAACAATAAACTTCCTGCGGTTGCAGAATCTGTAGTTTGTCTCATTTGTCTCATCCAAAAAAAGTCTGACTCTGGTTGACACGAATAAAAATTAGTTCCTGAGCTAAGAACTTTATTTTTCACATTACTCAAATTTGTGCTTGACGAAACGCCTATTGTCTGTATGCCGTTAATTATTTGTGAATTATAACAATTATTTTCATCTACATAAAATTCACCGTTTGGTTTAGATGGATTAATTCTATTGGCAATTAAATCATCACCGCAACAATGATTTCCTGAAAATACCGCAGTTTTTTGTGCGTTGCAAGCTATTTCATCTCTGTCTAAATCATTTTTCCAATAAGATTGTGTTGCGTCCTTTGTACAAAATATTGAACTGCCAGGAATTTGTAAATGAATATTTCTAATTTTAACATTTCTTAAACTGCCAATTGGTTGGAATGAAACTAAATTAAGTTCACCTGAAACAATTCTATTTACATATCTATACCAAATTCCTTCTGTCTCTGTTTTATATGAAGAGAAATGGTTTTTTATTAATGAAGTGTTTTGGTCTGCTGGTGATTGTAATCTTAGTCTGAGTTTGTCGTAATCTTCTGGATTTTCAAAATATATTTCAAAAACTAATAGTGAATAAGGCGACCAAGTTTTTACGCTTGGGGATGTTGTTTCAAAATTTTGTCCTGATGAAAAATCTATTATACATTCGTTGTTTTGACAATTTGAACCTCTATTAAATTCAGAAAATGTTTGTGTAAATGGAGAGGGATTGGAAAAGCCAATGTCATACGCTGATTTTTCATCATTTGTTTTCAATTCCGTTCCAAATTTACATTCTCCAATTGTTTCAAAACCTCTCGTATTACAAATAAATTGATTATTATTTATAGTTGTACATTTTTCAGACGCACCGCAATTTTGTTGGAATAAAGATTGTTTATAATTTGCTGGCAAAGAATTGTCTGAATCACAAGCAAACCAATTTCCAACTCCGTCAGCCACTGCTTCATATTTATCAAAATTAGATATTTTTGCTACATATCCCAAATTGATTTGATTCGAAGGAGTCCAAAGAAAAGTAGTTCCTTGTTTATTACATAAATGACGCATATTAGATGTTGTTTCTTTCTTAATCATACCTTCATCACTTACGTCATCACCACAACATTGATTGCCTGATTCTAAACCAAAACCCCACGAAAAATGCTGATTTATACATGTGTTTGCATCTGTATCGGGGTCTGTTTGTGCGGAAATTAGGGAGATTGTAAATAGGAAGATTGAGAATAGTAAGAATACGCTTTTCATCCTCTTCATAAATAAAAATAAGAATATCTTCTTTATAAATTCTCTCCCCTATCTAAACCCAAAATTCTTCCAAAGGCTTTAAGATCTTCAGGGTTTCGCATTTCCAGAGGTAATTTAGCAAACGATACAAATACTACTTTAACCTTATATTTATTACAAAGCACTATGTTTTGAATAAACGAACCTAACAAATCAAATCTATCTTTATAAGAAAGTATTCTGGAGAAATTGATGCCATACATACAATTGTATTGCTTCATTTGTTGAGCTATAGCTACATTCATTCCCGAATCTTTCTGATTCATAAAGTGATCACTTTCTTCTATATCAAATACCAATTTAACATCTTGTTTCATCCATCCAATTCTGTTGGAATTTGATATAGAATAATCAGATTCAACAAATTTTTTATCACATAAACAACCTTTAACAATTTCTATATCGTACTTTATTGATTCTTTTTCCACATTTGGCGCAGAATTGAATGTTTTTTCAGTATAAATAAAAACAATTTTATCATAACCTAATTTCTTTCCTTGTTTTATAAAATTCAACTCATTATTTTTTGGAAAAACTATGTCATACATTTTTGCCTCAGTTAAGTATTGCTAATTTTGGTTTAGTGTTTATATCTTTTTTAAGCTTTTGTTGATATTTGGGTTTGTAACGTGATTCTTGAATAATTTTCTGTAGCACACACGCCTTACAAATTGTTGAAGATGTTGCTTCGCCGCAAATCTCGCAAGAGTTTATTTTTTCTATAAATGTTTTATTCTGTTTTGCTTTAAGTTTTGGAAGCGTTCTTAGAAAGTTTGTAATTATATTCAGTTTTGTTCCTTTATTTGTATTTTCCATATTATTTAATAAATCCCTAACTGAAGCTCTAAATGAATCTTTTGCATAAGGACATTCTGCGAAATTGGGATTAAATCCTTTCAACAAAGTATACGCTAAAACTTCTTTTTCTGAGCAAAAATATAAAGGTTTTATTCTTTGTACAAAAAACTTTTTTGATTCTTCTTCTTCAACAACTCCTGTTTTAGGCCCTAACCTCGCATTTAGTTTTGTTTGGCTTTTCAACAAATTCATCATTATTGCTTGAGCTTCATCATCCAAATTGTGTCCTGTTGCTAATACATCAAAGTCTTTTAATGAATTTAATAAATAACGTCTCATAACGCCACAAGCTGAGCAAGGTTTTACGTTAAAATTTTTAATTACATTATCTAAATCCATACCAAATTCTTCTTTGACTGACTTTGTTTTAAGTTCAATCTTATATTTATTACAAAAGTTTATTAAGTCTTTTAAAGTGTGTTTTCTATATCCTTTAATTCCTTCATCTATTGCTAATGCTACGACTTTGTATTTTTGACTTAACAAATATAAAACTGTTAAAGAGTCCTTTCCTCCAGAAACGGCAACAACAATTTTATCTTTTGGTTTGATTAAATTAAAGTCTTTTATTGTATTGTAAACTTTCTCTTCAAACTGATGAATAAAGTGTTCTTTACATAAATTGTCGAAGACTTTTTTATTTTTACAGCATTCAGTGTTTTTTTGTTTTTTCATTTTATTTTTAAATTTCAATATTCGATTTCTTCCAAACTTGCTTTATTAATCAAATGAACCGCCTACTTTCTAACTTGAGCAAATTATCCCCCAGACACTACTGAAAGGATTTTTACATTATCTTTGTTATCTAGTTTTTCTTCTTGATTTACTAATTCATTGTTTTTTGTAACTATAACTGTTTCTGGGTTTATATTTAGCTTATTCAATAGCTCTAAAACAGTCCCTTTAAACGGAAGTTTCTTTCTTTCCGGCTTTGATGATTCTATTTCAATGTTCATAAAACAGATTTAAGAAAGATTGTTTATAAAGCTTTATTAGTTTCTGAACCCCCTTATTTCTTGTGGAACTATAATAAGGGTAGGCACAAATAGAGGGATATTCCAAGAGAACAATAACAAACATATCTGCAATATATATATTACACAACACACTAATTTAAGAACCTTTATAAATGATTATAAATATTACACATAAATGGGGGTTTATAAACATGGCAAAATCTAAAAAAGAAAATTCAAAACCTGTGGCTAAACAGGGCGTTAAATCCGTTGCTAAGGCAACTACTAAGGACGAAATTAACATAAGAATTGTTAACATAGTTGTATCTGGATCTGTTGATCAAGATAAAATCCCTTTAGAAAAGATGGCTGCAACACTGCCAAATACTGAATATAATCCTGAACAATTTCCAGGACTTGTTTTGAGAATAAGAGACCCTAAGACAAGTGCACTTATATTTAATTCTGGAAAAATCGTATGTACAGGTGCAAATAGTTTAGAAAAAGTTGACCAGTCAATGATGAGAATTGTTGAAGCATTAAAGAAAATTGGAGTTAATGTTAAAGCAAAACCTCAATATGAAGTACAGAATGTTGTTGCTTCTGGCTCGATTGGTATGGACATAAATCTGAACACGTTGGCAATCAAATTAGAAAACACAGAGTATGAACCTGAACAATTCCCGGGACTTGTTTACAAGTTAAGGGGAACTAAAGCGACATTTTTGTTGTTTACAAACGGTCAGATTGTTTGTACAGGAACTAAGAGTGAGAAAGAAGTGGATGAATCCGTTCAATTGCTTGTCAAAAAGCTTAAATCACTCAAATGAATGGCTCTGAACAAATAGAATTGTTTCATAAATTTATTTCTTCTAATTTGTATTCTCAACTTTTAGAAGTTTCGAGAAAAGAAGAAGAGTCTTTGAAAGTTGATTTCTCAGAATTATCTAAGTTTAATGTTGATTTGGCCGAAGCATTGCTTAATTCTCCAGAAGATACAATTAAGGCGATTGAATTAGCAGTACAAAAATTTGATATACCTAAAAAAGTTAATGTAAGATTTTTTAATTTACCTGAAAGTTGTCTAATCAACATTTCAGATATAAGAAGTAAACACATTGGTAAGTTTATAAAAATTTTAGGAACAATTAGAACAAAAACAGAGGTCAGACCTCAAGTAATCGGAGCAAAATTTGAGTGCCCTAGCTGTGGAAATGTTATAAATGTGACTCAAGACGATACAACATTTCAGTCACCAACAAAATGCAGTTGTGGTAGAAAAGGAAAATTTAAATTAATTGAAACAAAATTAATTGATGCACAAAAAATCACATTAGAAGAATCTCATGAAGAATTGGAAAGTGGTGCTCAAGCAAAAAGAATGGATATTTTTCTTAAAGAAGATTTGGCTTCTCCGTGGACAGACAAAAGAAGAAATCCTGGAACTAGAGTAATTGTTTATGGATATGTAAAAGAGATTCCTATAATCTTGCGGTCGGGAGCACAATCAATCACATTCCAGTTGATAGTTATGGGAAATTACGTTGAACCAACCGAAGAGGATTTCACTATTATTAAAATAACGCCGGAAGAAGAAACCGCTATTTTAGAACTTTCTAAAGATCCAAAAATATATGAAAAATTAAATGAAAGTATTGCGCCATCTATATATGGGCACGACAGAGTGAAAGAAGCTTTAGTATTACAAATGTTTGGAGGAGTTAGAAAAAAAAGGGATGATGGTGTTGTAACTAGAGGAGATACGCATATTTTGTTGATAGGGGATCCGGGTAGCGGAAAATGTTTGCACGGAGAATCTAAAGTCGTTTTAAGCGACGGAAGTATTGAAAAAATTAAAAATGTTGATGAGTTATATTCAACAACACATAATGAGGAAGGATATTCATTACCTAAATCAGACTTATTTGTGGCGGGATTTAATGGTTATTGTGAAAATAATGAACAGAAAGCTACTAAAATTTGGAAAAGATACGAAGAAGGAAAAATGCTAAAAATAAATACTGCTTTTGGCTCTGAGATAACAGTAACAAAAAATCACCCTTTTTTTAAAACGGACTCAGGAATTGTTTATGGCGAAGATGCTAGCAATCTTAAATTAGGAGATCATATTGCAACACCACGAAGAATTAAAACTGATTCCACAATGCAGCCAATTAATGTTAATTACGAAAAGTCAAAGGCACATTACAAAAACATAATCAAAATTCCGTCTTTTGCGGACGAAAAATTTGCAAGATTTTTAGGATATATTGTGGGGGATGGGTATGTTAGTTATACCAAAAGTTCGGGAGTTGTTTCCCTTACAAACAACGAAGACGAACTTTTGTCTGATTTTGTAAATTTGGTTAAGGATTTATTTGGACTTGATTGCACAATCAGAAATTCAAGAAAAGGTAAAACAGCAAAAGAAGCATATTGCCATTCTGAAGAGCTATTAAATTTCTTGAAAAGCTTGGATGAAAGTTTATTGAAAGGTGCTGCGGGCAAAGGGATACCTCAAATAATAAATAAATCTCCAAATAATATTTTGAAAGAATTTATCAAAAGTTATATTGATTGCGATGGGCATTTAAATATTAAAAAAGACCAGATTGAAGTAGCGTCAAAAAGCAAGGAATTAATTGAGGATCTCAAAACCGACCTTTTGAGATATGAAATTGTAAGTAAAATGGAATTAATAAAACGCTGCGCATCTAATGGAACTAAAATTAAAAGAGATTACTACAGGCTAATGATTTCGGGAGAATTTGCTGAAAGATATTGTAAAGAGATTGGATTTAATGCTAACAAAAATGTAAAAAAATCTGAAATATTAAAATTGAACAATAAAAAGAGAAATACTAATGTTGACATAATCCCTAACATACATAAATTATTAAGAATAATTAAAAAAGAGCACAATTTATTTGAGAGCAATTTTGGGATACCTAGGACAACATTTCAACACTATGTTAGAGGCGATAGAAATCCAAGCAGAAATAGTACACAAATAATATCTCGACATTTAAAAAATATAAAAATGAATTCTGTTTGGACAGACATTTTGAATAAGATTGAAAAAAGCGACATTTTTTGGGACAAGATTATAGAAATTGTAGAAGTCGAAGGAAATCAAGAAGTTTATGATTTTGAAATTCAAGAAACTCACAATTTTATTGCAAACACAATAATGGTTCATAATTCTCAACTAATTAATCGTATGAGCGTAGTTGCACCAAAATCTAGATTTGTTTCTGGTAAAGGAGTAAGTGGCGCTGGCCTCACTGCCTCCGTCATAAAAGATGATTTTACTGGAGGTTGGGCTTTGGAAGCTGGAGCATTAGTTTTGGCAAACAAAGGGTATTGTATGATTGATGAAATGGATAAAATGAATAAAGAAGACAGGGATGCTATGCACGAAGCGCTTGAGCAGCAAACTGTCTCAATTTCAAAAGCTAATATTCAAGCTACTTTAAGATGCCAAACAACTGTGTTAGCTGCGGCAAATCCAAAATATGGGAGATTTGATCCGTACGGAACCATTGCAGAACAAATTGATATGCCTCCATCATTAATTAACAGATTCGATTTAATTTTTCCTGTAAAAGATTTGCCTAACAAAGAAAGGGACACTACAATGAGCAAATTTATTTTAAAATTACATCAGAATTATATTCAGGAAAAAAAAGAAGTTCCAATATCAACTGAAATGATACGGAAATATATTGCATTTGCTAAACAAAATTACAGACCTGTATTAACTGATGATGCAATAGACGAAATTCAAGAGTTTTATGTTAAGATGAGAAATTCTGGCGGAAATGATGATAGTATCAAGTCTGTTCCAATAAGTGCAAGACAATTAGAAGGCGTTATAAGATTGGCTGAAGCGTCTGCAAAAGTTAGATTAAAAAAAACTGTTGATGTTGAAGACGCTAAAAGAGCAATGAGTTTGGTACAATTTTGTTTGACTGAAATTGCGACTGACAAAGAAACAGGAAAAATTGACATTGACAGATTATCTTCTGGAATTAGTGCATCTGTTAGAGGTCAAATCATTAATATAAAGGAAATAATTAGCCATTTGACTGATAAAATTGGGAGGGATATTCCAATTGAGGACGTAATTATGGAAGCGAGTTCAAGGGGAATTAGTGCCGAAAAAGTTGAAGAAAGTATTGAGAAATTAAAACGTTCCGGAGATATATTCGAGCCGAGATCGGGATTTATACAGAAGTTGTAAGATAGAGGGGTCACATTAGGTTTTGAAAGAGTTTTTCAAAAACTAGTTTTCATTGATACTTACTTTATTCATACAATTATTACATACTAATTTACATTCTGAAAAGAACATCAAAAATCAACAAATATCTGAAAACACTATTAAAAGATATATTTTTCGTTGTTGGGTTATATACCCCTTATAAATTGGCTGACTTTTTGCGCGTTCTTCTTGATGCTGCTGAGTGTGGTGTCTTAAGATATTAAGGCGACTAAATTAGGAGTAATATATATTTCGACAATTGTCGCTATAAACAAAATAAAGATTGCAATAATTATTAATTCTGATGAATCAAATAAAATCCTTATGAAATTTTTGTTGCTAAAATCTTTCCTAATAACAGCAACAGAAATAATTCCTCCGGCTAATATGCCAATAAAATAAGCGGTCATTTCCAAGAGACCATGGGGTAGGTATCTTATTAGACCTAAAAGAATTGAATGACCTGACGAATAAACTAGAAGTCTTGTTTTTATAAATTCTCCAACAAATGCTCCTCCTACAGAAGCGTTCCAAGTAAGAATAAATATTGCACCAGCACCATATAAAAACGAAAAAATGATACAGAACAAAAGAACTTTAAGATTATTTAAAAAAATAGATACACCATAGCTTGTCATTATTGCATTTCCTGTAATTTCTGAGTTTAATGTATTTATTGTTTGGTATTGAATTGAGAAAAGAGAACTTGAAACGTTTTCTGGCAGAATCAGTGCCCAAAGTGTGAATGAAAAAAAGAAACCAAAAAACAGCACCATAAACATCACTATTATCTTACTATGAGCTTTTATGAGTGTTGTCTCTTTTTCTATAAGAAGATCATTTATTTCTTCGTTTTTAATAGCATAATACACATAATGAAAACAGGCCAGTGCTGTAAAAAATATCATAACAAGGCTACTATGACTCTTAAACATTACAAGACTGATTAAAATAGCTATGCTAGAATAAATAAAGCCCATCATAAATAAATAAAAGGGATTTGACCTTATTTTTTCGTAGTTTAAAATTGATTCTAAAACCATATTCTTAAATAGCTTAAGTTGGTTTAAATGCTTTTTGATTAAATGTGGCACTTAACAATTTAATGGGCATAAGCTTTATAAATAATGTTCAAAAAAGGTTGATTATGAACTATGACTACGTCACTTTGTTAAAAAAAGCAAGAAACGAATTGCCTGAAAGCATTATGAACAAAGATAGATTTGAGATTCCTAATGTTAAAGGACATATTCAAGGAAATAACACAATTATTTCTAATTTTGTACAAATTGCAAAATCTTTGGGCAGAGAAACTGAACATTTCTTAAAGTTTATACTAAAAGAATTGGCTACTCCAGGTAAGTTAGATGGGCAAAGACTAATACTTGGAAGAAAAATATCTGCTGCTCTAATTAATCAAAAAATTAAATTATATGCTAATTCGTATGTGTTGTGTCCAGAGTGTGGTAAACCTGATACAGTGATTGCTAAAGAAGGCGGAATTTCTATGTTAAAATGTACCGCTTGTGGTTCTAAGCATCCTGTTAGATTGATATAATTGTTTGTGTGTGTTAGTTTCAGAAAAGATTTATTTATTACATGGTGTGACCCCATGATTTCAGATAGAATATTGCAATTTTAGTGTGCAATTTTAATGTTTAATTTTAATATGTAATTTTAATGTTTAATTTTAATATGTAATTTTAGTGTGTAATTT
>CAYJUR010000007.1:0-2754 GCA_964373405.1 uncultured Methanosarcinales archaeon
CCCGGCATCTCTGCCTGCAACTTTAATGCATAAAGTACCTACTTCAATTTTGTTATTTTCACTTGCAGTAACATATTTCGCTCTCGCACATAATGAACATAAAACTCCTCCATAAGGTCTTTCCGGTCTTCTCTGTGTTTTAGATAATTTTCTTATTTCAAAAGGCAATGCTCTTACTGTTCCATGCAATACTAATCCACAATTCGCACAATGTGGTTTCTCAGGAGCTCTTCTTTTCATATGTAGAACTGTATTTCCTCCAGGAGTTACAACGTGAACTCTTCTATATGTCCTTGACTTAAAACTTCCTCTCATATATTTATTGAGTTTTTGAGGTGTTTATAAATGTCACGGTTTTATAGCTAATTTTAGCCTTTTTGCAAGTCAGATTATCAAAATTAGAAGAATATCAAACTTACCATTCCTATCCATTACTGAGTATTTTCATAATTCATCGTAACGTAGTCATCGGAAACCACATTTAGAAAGGAATCTGTTTTTGAAAATGTCAAAATTAATTTCTTTTAAGAAAAGTACCTAATGCACCTTCAACAACTTTCTAGCCAAAATATTTAAAGCAATCGTTAATATTATATATATCCAAATCCAAGAAGGATACCAACCAAATAGATTAAATTTTCCAAGTGGCTTTAGTGGACTATTACTAACAGTAATTTGTTTTATTTTATTATTAATCACTGATACAGGCGGTTCATATTTTTGATCATTTGTAATCAACACTTTTTTCTCATAAATATCTCCAGTATAATTAAACTCCAATATGTGCATTCCTTCTTCCCCAGACAACGCCCACAACACTTTTCCATCAGAAATTGCTTTAGTCAAATTTGATGTAGTTATTAAATCGTCAGGCTCCAAAGTTACATCCCCAACAAATCCGTCTATAAATTCTAATTCAACCGTAAATACTTCGCTAGGCATTATCGGTTCATACGTTAATGATGCTAAAAGCCAAAGAAAAATTAATGATGCAGGAATAATAGTAAACAAATTTGCTTTCATCGATTCTCTAAACATGGGCATATTTTTCTGCATCAAAGATTTTTGTAATTCTGCCTGTTTCTCTGGCTGACCTTTTAATGTCTTCATTTCTTTTTGAATAGCTTTCATTTCATCTCGTATTGATTTCATCAATTTCTGGTTTGTCACATATTTGTAAATAATTGTTGATATAAATGCAATTGCAAAAGAAACAATAAGCAAAATATAAATAGGTTTTAAATTTAGCAATGGATCTAAAAAAGGATTAAATAAATTACTAAACCATTCAAATGCCATAAATAAAGAAAACATGTTATAGTTTATTAAGGTTCTGTTAATTAGTTTTGAATTATAGACCTCAAAATTTGCTTTAAATTCAACTTGCTTTTTTGATGCAACATTACTTACACCTTAACTTTCTGAAAGCAGACAATTCATCTTAGCAAAGCCATGAATAAATGAAGTTATAATGAAAGTGAATTTTGAATCTCGTTAAAAAACTAGTAAAAGAATTCGGTAAAATTTTTACTCAAACATCTTTCTCATCATAGGATTCATATCCATCATATGTTGTTTTGCAATCTCTTCATAAATTTGATATGTAATCATTACTGCTAATAAGATTCCAGTACCCCTACTTAATGCACCCGTCAAATCTGCAAGCGAAGCCAATATTCCAACAGCCAAGCCACCCATAATTGTTAAGGGACCAATATACCTTTGTAAAATTCTTTCTAATATTCTAGCATCCTTTCTAAACCCTGGAATTTGTAAACCTGATTTCATTATATTTTTTGCCTGATTATGTGCATCTTGTCCAGATGTTTGCACCCAAAATAATGCGAACAACATAGAGCCTAATGTCATCAACAAAACATAACCTATTGCTACCTTAATCATAGGCCACGAAAAACTATTAGTAATTAATGCCTGAACTAAATTAGGCGGATTTACAAACTGAACTATCCCACCACCTGTTTGTGCAGTATTTAGCTGACCTAAAATATGAATTGATATAAAATTTAAAATTGCACTTGATGATTTAATCGCAATCCCTTCCATCAATTGAGCCCACAACTGAAAATTAGCTAATAATGCAGCTATTAATATGACTGGCATGTTACTTGTATACATAAATTTCAAAGGCCATCTCATACCATATCCTCTAACACGACCAAATGATAATGGAATTTCGATTTTCATTGCTTGAGTAAAAACTGAAACCATAAATACTACAACTGTTGCGATAATTGCTGCTGCTGCCAAATATGCTGCATTTGGATTATTCTGAGACAAAAATATGAAAAATTGCCATAGCTTTCCAATTGGCTCTTGACCCGAACCTAAATATAAACTTCCTGCAGCATTCAGTGGAGAAAATGCTTGAACAAATATTTCTTGAGCAACGTTTGCAATAATAAATAATCCAATTCCTGAGCCGAATCCCCATTTCTGAATTATTTCGTCCATAATTATAATCAACAAACCGCCCAATATTAATTGACCAATCAATACCATTCTCAAAGTATTAAACATTCCTAAGCCCACAACATCGACTGATGGAGGAGCAAACCCTCCAAAATAAACATAGACAATTGCTTCAAATACTACAAAAAAGATTGCAAGTAATTTTTGAGTACCTTGAAACTTTTTTCTACCTTCATGAGTTGATGTATCAAACTTAATCAATCCAGAACCATTCAACAATTGTAATACAATAGACGCAGTAACTATAGGACCAATTCCTAATGA
>CAYJUR010000007.1:2764-17551 GCA_964373405.1 uncultured Methanosarcinales archaeon
AACTGAGCACCAAGAATCAAAGAAAATTGTTCAAATTGAGATTCATAATTTGGATCTAAACCAAACAAAGATATAGTGCCTAAAGTAAAAAACAGAATTAAAATAAGCAATGTCCACTTAAATTTTTCTTTAAAAGAAAGTTTTTTCTGGCTTGGCGCCTTAACTTCTGGTATGAAAGAAACAATATTTTCTATAAATCCCATATCAACCTCTCGCACAATAAGTCATATACAGACTTACTCTTTTTTAACTTCTGAAGATTTTTCTTCAGCCACAATTTCCACTTCAACTTTTCCCTTAGCCTCTTCTACTTTTTTGATTGCTGATTTACTTGCCTCTTTTACTTTAATATGAAATTTCACAACAACATTTCCTGAACCTAACAATTTTTCATAGCCAAGCTTTCCAAGATCGATTGTGAAAACTCCACCCTTATCTTCTATTGATTTATCTGCAACTAATGCTTCCAATCGTCTTTGTAAATCTGATAGATTTATTGTTTTATAATCCTTTCTATTAACTTTATGTTTAAAGCCATGTCTGCCAAAGTACGTTGAAGGATTAATCATTGATTTCTTTTGATCTGCTCTTTTTCCAGTACCTGCCATTCCCCTTCCTGCTCTACTTCCGGCACCTCTGTGCTTTTTCATAGCTCCCCATCCATGTGTCTTTGAAGCACGCATTTTTGTAACCTTTTTAGATTTTCGTCTCATTTTTAGTACCTTCGATTTATGTTAACATTTTTTTAATTAAATCATCCATATTATCTCTCAAACCTAATGCACCACCCATTGTAAAAGAAGTTTTAATCCCTTTTCTTTCCCATCCTTTTCTAGGCGGATGAAGTGTATATGTTTTTTCTTTTAATTTTCTTTGTTTACTTAATAACTTAATAGTTTCTTCATTTACTTTACCATACGTAATAAAATCCTTTATTTTTTTAATTGTTCCAAAACTGGAAGGAGTACTATTTAATATGACACAATTATTTACATGAAACAAATTAACGTGCCTTAACGCTGACCTTATATTATAATTCAGTTTGTTTGTGCCTCTAACCAGTATTACCGCTATTTTTTCCATACTATTCCCCTTTCACCTTTCTTTTACTTCTAGATATATCATTAAAACTTTTATTATTTTTCTTCCATTTAGGTTTTTCATCAGCTTCCATTTTTTCTGCAAATTCCGCATCAAGATTTTTCAAAATTCCTACTGAACCTTCAACAATACCCAAATTAATTATTTGAGATTGACTAATTCTCATTTCATTTAATTTTTTAAATGCATCAATACATGCTTTAATCAGATTACTTTTAACTCTTGTCTGTCCTCTTCCTTTTGCCCATGCATCTTCAATACCTGCCAATTTCAAAACTTTCTGACACTCTTTTTCAGCAACTACTCCTGTACCTAAAGGCGCTGGCATTAAAGTAACTATGCTCGATCCACATTTTCCAACAACTCTAAATGGAACTGTGTGAGGACCTACTTCGCTCGGCTCCCAAGATAATTTACCTCTTCTAACTGTCATAATATTTATTTTTGCATTTCTTATTGCTTTCTCTCTTGCAGGAATTGTTTCCTTACTTTTTCCAATTCCAACTCCAACAATTCCATCTCCATTTCCAACTACTGCAAATGTTGCAAACGATAAACGATTTCCTTCTTTTGTTTTTTTCTGTGTTTGTCTGAAAGCCCTTCTCTTACCTCCTCCAAACTTACCCTTTGCTTGACCTATTAACAATAAATCTGTTTTTAGATTTGGCAAAAGAACATCAACTATTGCTGATTCTAATATAGGCTTCTTAGTTTCTAATAATGCTTTAATATCACTAATTTCGCCTCTCTTAACTTTCATTCCAAGTTCAGTTTTTGGTTTCCATTTATCTGCCACAGTTTGTTCTTCTTCCATTTTTATCCTTTTATTATTTTTTGTTTGATTTCATTAAAATGCTTTGTTAATTCTTCGGGATTGAAATTGTTTTTTTTGTACATGCTAAATTGTTTAGCATACTCAGGAGTTCCTTTTAATGATTTTGCATAATCTTCAATATGTTTTCCTGAAACTTTTTCTGGAGATAATAAAACTTCTTTTGAATATGAAATTTTTAAGCCACCATCAACAAGACCTTGAAGCACTGCAAAAAGAGCGCAGCCTTTTGTTAGTCCTGACAAACCTACATCTAATATTGAATCTCCTATCTTCTTAGCGGTTTTTGCTGCTAACAATCCCGTCAAATAAGCTGTAGGAATATTTCCAGTGTGAGCTTTCCAACCTAATTTAACAAGTTGTTTTGAACTAACTGTCATCAACACATTATCTCCTTCTGAAGAGTAATTAACAAACTGAACCACAATATTGTTTAGTGATTTTCTTACAACTACTCTTGTTTTTCCTGATTTCAACATTCGTAATCTTAACTTATAGTGAGTACTTCCTTCCCTTCTTCTTCTTAGTTGTGATTTTGATCCTGAGTCTTTCATTTTTTCTCCACCATATCATGTTCATTAATGTAAATTTTGATGTGTCTTTCACTTCTGAAAAAGCCACCTTTTGCTTTTAACAAAAGTTCTCTATAATTGTGAACATTCAATATTTGCTTATTTCTTAAATCTCTCAAAAATGTTCTTTGCAACCTGATTGCATTCATCCATCTTAACTTAGATGGAGTTCTTGCGTTTTGTGCACCTTTTCTTGAACCTACTCCTTGTCTTCTGCCCTTTCTCTTTTGATCCGCTATTTTTCTTGCTCTAAATTTAGATTGACCATTTTTTTGTTTTTTAACAATAAGTCTATTATTTACAAGAGTTCTTATGTCTTGTTTAGTAACAGCTTCCTTGACTTCAGGTGTTCTAACTGGATCAATCCAAATCCTTTTTGGTGAACATTTTAAAATGTCTGCAGCAATCCGTTTTTGTAGTGTAAGTCTCATTTTAGTCTTTTTGTGTTATTATTTTATCCCTTTCTTTTTTCTCAACATCATGAGTGTAATCGTGTGGATTTGTTTGATAATCGGCTCCAACATTTTCTTTTTTACTCATTTCTTTAGTTGATTCTTTTTTCTTTGCTTCTTTTTTACTTTCTTTTTTTTCTTTTCTTGAACGCAATAGTTTTTCCCTATAAGATTTTCTTTCCTTAAATTCGTTGTTTAATTTTTTAACTACTTCATTTGCATCTTTATAATTCAAAACCGCAATCCCTTTTTTATTTGCTTCGTTAATAATTTCTATTTTATTTTTCTTACCAACACATGAACTAATTATAACTCCGCAAGATTTATCCATACTATTTAATTGGGATTTATTAACTACTAAAACTGGTTTTAATCCACTTTTTGTTAAACCTCTAACTTCTGAAGGCGATTTGAATCCTACAAGCACTCTTACTCTGTGTCCTCTAAATTTTCGCCTAATTTTTGAATGCAAACCTCTAGGTAATCTCCATTTTCTTCCTAATTTCTTTTTTTCACCAACACATTGTCTAAGGAATTCTGGCTTCTTCTTCTTCATTGCATTTCTCTGTTCCAACAAACTTTTTGTTTTCATTTAAACTCCTTTACCATCCTTATCTATTATATAGATTCCATCCTGAAATACTCTCAAATCTCTGCCCTTAACTTTAGTTAATTGCTCAATTCGAGATGCAATTAATCCTGCCTTTTCCTTGTCTACGCTTTCTATAGTAATTGTATCTCCACTTATTGCCACTTTAACGTCTGAATCTAATTTTGCTTTTCTTGGAACAGCTTCTCCTAAAAAATTTTTAATTGTTATCTCATTATTTGAGATTGATACGTTCATAGGAAAGTGGCCTGAACATATTTTCAGAGTATATTTGTGACCATGCTTAACTCCTTTAAACATAGATTTAATATGAGCCTCATATGTACCAAATGTTGTTCTTTCTCTTTTTGAATTTCTTTTTGAATGGAATTTTATTAAATTACCCTCAATTTTTGTATCAAATCCTTTTGATGTAATTTTTCTTGAAACTCTGTTTGAACCATGACTAACAAAAATGGAATTATCTCTAACTTCAACTTTTATTCCTTCTGGGATTTCCATTTCAAAGTTTAATTTTTCCATTTTATAACTTAATAACAATATGCTATTAATACCCCTCCAATTTTCTTTGCTATAGCCTCTTCATGAGTCATCAATCCACTTGCTGTTGACACAATAACAATTCCGAAATCTTTTGCCGGCAGATATCTTTTCTCAATTCGTTCATAATCTCCCAATCCTACAGGGTATCTTGGCTTAACAACGCCACAACTATTTATTTTTTTAATTAAATATAATTTTAAATGACCACCCTTATTATCTTCAATTTCTTCATAACTGCCAACATATCCTTTTTCTTGAAGTATATTTAATACAACCTTAAGCATTTTCGATTTAGGCTTAATTAAGACTTCACTTCTTCCAAGATTATCGTGCTTGGAAATTTGTTCCAATGCGTTTGCTAATGAATCGTTTAGTGACATTTTTTTCTCCTCATGAATATTGTTTAAATCCTATTTTTTTTGCGTTCTCTCTAAAACATTGTCTGCACAACATTAAACCATAAGATCTCATAACAGATCTTGGCCTTTTACATCTTCTACATCTCGAATTAGTATAACCACAACTTCTTTTCTTTGGTTTCGAGTGCTTCATAAACATCTTCAGCTTTGAAGGTTTATTTTGAATTTGTTTCAATACATTTTCCCAAGTTGAATGAACCATTTTATAGTACCTCTACCTTAAATTTTTCTTTTACAAAATTAATCGCATCTTTTGGAATTATTCTTTGTGCTGTAGGAAGTTTTGATTTTTTCAAACTTCTCAGTGCTACTCTTGAACCTGGTCTTTTTAATGTAACTGCACACTCAAATCCAATAATACCAATTTCTGCATCATATTTAACATCCTGCATATCAATGTATTCTTTAAGTCCAAACGAAAAATTGCCTTGATCATCAAAACATCTTTCACTTAATTTATTATCTTTAGCCTTTAATATTCTAACAAGTAATTTTTCCGCTTCATCTCCTCTTAATGTAATCATACACCCTATCGGAAGACCTACTCTTAAACCCCATGTAGGAACTCTGACTTTTGATAATGTTTTTATTGGTTCTTTTCCCGAAATTAATTTTAATAATTTCAAACCTTTCTCTAATTTCTTCTGGTCAGTACCTGCGCCAAAATTTAAGGTTATTTTCTCTATCCTGATATTTTTCATTACATTCATTTTAGTCTTTCAAATTTAATTCGCCAACAACAAAAGCATATTTTTTAAGTGTCATAAATTCGTCATCCTTTGTTTTAACAACAACGCCATCATCTTTCGCTTTATATTTAACAATTCTAACAATTTCTCCGATTTCTCCAGTGTGTTTCCCACCAATAAGTAAAATTGATGCTCCATCTTTCAAAGGAAGTTTCTTCTTTATTCCTTTACCAATTTCCATAACAACACTATCACTTACATTATAATTTCCATCAACAATCATTGTTTTTCCATCATGGAAATTTAATGTTTGTTTATTTCCTTTCATTGTTTTTTTGCCAGTAATTCTACAAATTTTCAAATTATGATCGTGTGCTTCAACTACACACAATTTACCATTTTCATTAAGCATTACTCTGTAAGATTTCTTAATTTCAGATATATTAATTATATCCATCAATCCTACAATAAAATTTGGCTCTTTCTGCCTTCTACCATCAACCAAAATTTCTTTATTATTCAACATATATTTAATCTCTCTCTGATTTCGACCTAAGTTCAATAAATCTCTTAATATAATAGATAGGGGCAGACCCATTTCCAAACTATGCGCTCCTGAATTAGGTCTAGCTACAAATACGTGCTCTTTCCTACTTATTTGCCATGTTTTAGGCATTGCAATTCTCAATAAATGATTCTTTACCATTTTATTTTTTTTTCTCCAATTTTATTTTTTTAGTATCATTAACTTTTGCTGGCTTTGATTCAACTTTCTTTTCTGTTTTCTTTTATTCATTTTTTGCTTTTTTCTTGCTTATTCTTTTCTTATCGTCAAGATTTAATGAAACTATCAACAAATTTGATGCATGAACAGGTATTGAAACTTCACTTCCATCTTTTTTGGAAATTCTTAATTTTTCAATATAAACTTTTGATTTTTTCGCATCAACTCTCTCAACTTTTCCCTCAAAGCCTTTATTTTGTCCAACCATAACTTTAACTTTATCACCAGATCGCACAGGAATTTTTTTAATATTGTGTGATTTTTTTATTTCTTTTGAAACAGATGCTGTCAAAAACTTATTTCTAATATGATGGGGAACATTAACTCTATATTTTCTTTGCTTCCTTGTTTGAATTGAAGCTTTCCACGTTTTTGAAAATTTGGATTTCATTTTTTACCTACACAATTATTTTTGATATTTTTGCCACACCAGGCCACCTTTCAGCAACTTCTTTTGCAACGGGACCCTTTAACAATGTTCCTTTGGGATTTCCTTTATCATCTTTAAGTATAACAATTGCATTATCTTCAAATTTAACTCTCATTCCATCGCTTCTTCTAAACTCTTTTCTTTGTCTTACAATTGTTGCATAAAATACTTGAGCTTTCACATCTTTAGTACCTTTTTTAACTGCAACTTGAACTAATGAACCAATTCCACATCCTGAAAGTCTTCCTTTAACAGTTTTTGCTCCTATAACGCTAATTATTTTTGCTGTTTTTGCACCACTATTATCACAAGTTGGAACTATTGAACCAAACTGCAATCCTTTACTTATTTTACTTCTTAACGCTTTCATTGTTTCTCCACTGAATCAATTGCAAACTTTTGAATAATAACGAATCTTTTTGTTTTACTTATGGGTCTTGACTCTGCAATCATAACTGAATCTCCTTCATTTGCATTCAAGCAAGACGGATTATGAACTCTCATTCTAGATTTTCTTTTCTCAAATCTATTATATTTAGGCAGAAAGTGCTTCCAAAATCTTTCTACTGTTGCTGTTTTTGCTACTTTACTTCCAACAACTTTTGCAGTAAACGTTTTACCTCTAATCTTAAGTCCTCCGTGAAATGGACAATGCCTATCATCACATTTATTTTCTGGTATAGGTACATCAATTCCTATGTTGAATGTTTTTGTTTCCATTTTAATTTTGAACCTCAATAGTCTCAGGTGCAAACCCCTGAGCAATTAATATTTTTTTAACGCTTTTTTGATGATCTCCTTGAAGCTCTATTCTATTACTTTTGGTTGTTCCGCCACAAGCAAGTTCAGCTTTAAGTTTTTTTGTGAGTTGAATAATGTCAATTTCAGTTTTGTCCAATCCCTCGATGATTGTGTATTTTCTTCCAAATTTTCGTTTCTCAATTTTGACAATGATTTTTTGGCTTTCTTTTGCAATACTTTGACAAACACAAAGCTCTTCAGGCAAGCCACATTTTGAACATATTTTACTCATTGAGATCTTTGTCTCCTTGCTGTCAATCCTCTTGCAAGAATTTTTTTGATTTGTTTTAATCTTCCTGAGTTTTGAGGCGTAGTTCCTGTTGCAACTTGTGCATTAAGTTTAATTAATTCTTTTTTTAATTCCGTTTCTTTTTTTAATAACTCTTCAACATCCATGTTTTTAATATCTTTAAATTTCATTTTTTTACCTTTTGCTTTGCTTTTTACTTTTTTCTTTTTTCTTTTTTACATCTTTAACATCATCTTTAATAGTTTCATCTTCAACATCTACATCAACATCAACAACTTCCGCACCCTTTTCAAATTCTTCTTCTGTTTCAATTTTAGGCAACGATACTCCTGCTGACTTCGCAGCTTCTGTTCTTTTTTCTGCAACACTTAATCCTTCACTTTTTATAGTAACTTCATCAGGTAACTTAGTACCCTTTCTCATAATTCTAACTTGAATTCCTAAAGTTCCTCTTTTCAAATTTGCACCAGCAATTGCGTGATCAACATCATATTGAGCAACACTTCCAGATTTTTTTAAATAACCTTGATAAAATCTCCAAGTCTTAGCTCTTGCACCTGGAATAGGTCCTGAAATTAATATTTCCACACCCATAGCCCCAGCTTTCATTACTGATTCCATCATACTATATCCAACTCTCTTAAATCTCGCAGCACCAAATCTTTCAAGAGATGTTTCAATTTTTTCTGCAACAATTTTTGCGTCTTGGCATGGGTCCATAACTTCTGAATTTAAAACTTGAGGATTTTCTAATTCAAATCTTTGTTTCAATCCTTCACCAATGTCTTTTATGTTTGAACCCTTTCTTCCAACAACCATTCCTGGCTTAGCAGCATTAATAACAATTTTATCTCCTAAAGGAGTTCTTTTTACATCTGTGGTACTATGACCTGCGCCATGCACAACAGTATCTATGAATTCTCTTATTTGAAATTCTTTAATTTTTTCCTTGACAAATTTTCGTTCTATCATTTTTTACCTTAATTAGTTTTATTTTTTTTGCGCTATTTCTCTAACAATTTTATTTTCTGATTTAGCAATTCCTTTTTTAGTTAATTCCTCTCTCAAAACAATTTCAACGTGAGCTCTTTTCATTCTTCGTCTTGAGTGTCTTCCTCTTCTTGGGATATTACTTCCTCTGTGAGCATTAATGTGAACTATTTCTAATTTTCCAGATGCCAGTCCTTTTGATTGAGCATTTGCGATTGCACTATCTAACAAAGCTAATACTTGACTTGACGCATTATCAAAAAATTTGCCAGGACCCATACCCGATCTATGACCTGCACCTTCAGTATATCTTCTTACTGGTATAGATCTAATATGATTCATAGCGTCTTCAAGCAATCTTTTTGCCGTTTCAACATTTTTTCCACGGATTTTATTTGCAATTTCAATTACATTTTTTTGTGAAATAGATAAATCTACACCAACAGCTTTCGCCATATTCTCTTGAACTTTAAAACTATATTCATGTTTAGCCATTTATTTCACCGATACCGAAGATGTTGATTTAGTTGCACCAATACCTGGAGCATTGTGACTAACTTTCTTTCGAGTCATTGCAAATTCTCCTAATCTGTGCCCTAACATTTCTTCAGTTACCCAAACTGATTCAAACTTTTTACCCATATGAATTTGAATTTCTTTTCCAACCATAATTGGCAATATAACCATATCTCTTGAATGAGTCTTTACTTTATTTTTACCAGATTGTATTTTTTTAAGGAAACATTTCTGAACTTCTGTTAAACCTCTCAATAAACATCTTCTATTATCTGCACCAATTAATCTTGCAAACTCCTCAATACTTAACTTATGTAATTGTTCCAGTGTTTTTCCTCTGTATGTAAATTCTTTTTTTGCCATTTTGTTTCCTTATCTTTGCCTTCCAGTTCTTCTAGGTCTAATCTTACCTACATTTCTTCCAGGAGGAGCGTTCTTAGGAGCAATATTAGGTCTTCCTTTCTTGTGAGTATGCTTTCCACCGTACGGATGAGCAACTGAGTTCATAGCAACTTTTCTCACAACTGGCCACATTCTCTTTCTCGCTCTTCTTAGCGCATAATAATTCTTTCCTGCTTTTAATAAAGGTTTTTCTTTTCTTCCTGAACCAGCAACAACGCCTATACTTGCTCTGCAATCAGATTTGAAAACTTTTTTCTTTCCTGAAGGTAATTGCAATGTAACTCCCTGTTCTGATTTCATAAGAACTCTTGCAAATGTTCCCGAACCACGAGCAAGTTTTCCTCCATCTCCAGGAACTGTTTCTATATTGTGAACTAATGACCCTTCTGGAATACTATCGAGTTTCATAATATTTCCAATTCCAAAATTATTATTGCTTCCAATAATTATACTGTCTCCAATTCTTATTCCTTCTGGAGCAATTATTAGCGATCTTTGACTTTCATATTCTATTTGTGCTAAAGGTGCCGAGTGACCAGGACAATGAACTAAATCAATAACTAATGCATTTAATGGTTCATTTGAAACTGGAGAAGTCGCTCTGCCTCTGTAATTAAATGAAGGCGCCTCAAATCTTTTACTTCTTCCTCTCCTTTGTATTATGATTGGTTTACCCATGTTTTAAAACCTCGGGTTTTAAAATGCCGCAAATTTTGAAAAAATTGGCGCGCATTAGATTAACCCCAATTGTGTTGCTACATCTATTGCAGGAGTTTCATCAGAAAATTTAACTAATGCTCTTTTTTCTGCTCTAGGCGTAACATATGTATTAACTGAAATAACTTTAACATTAAACATTTGTTCAACTGATTTTTTAATATCACTTTTCTTTGCACTTTTATCAACTACAAATAATAATTTATTTTCGGACTCCATTAATCTTACCCCTTTTTCCGTTGTCAAAGGATATTTAACAAATTTGTAAGGATCAAAAACTAATTTAACATCTTCTTTATTTCTAGTAACAATTTTCTTTTTTACAGATTCCGTTTTTAATTTTGTCTCGACCATTTTATATAAACAATTTATCCTTCTCTAATTTTTCTATTGCACCTTCACTCCATAAAGTAATCCTTCCTGGAACGGTACCTGGAGCTAATAATTCTGCATTCAAACTTAAAACATTAACAACATCCACACCAGAAATATTTTTACAAGATTCTTCTAATTTACAGTTTCCTGAAACAACAATCAATAAACCTTTCTTTTTTTGGTACTTTCTATTTCTCATTTTTCCTTTTCCTGCTCTTATTTTTTTAATTGAGGATCTTTCTAATTCATAATCTAAGCCTAGTTTACTAAGAACTGAAATAACTGATTTTGTTTTATCTGTATCTTCAAAATCTTTAGAAACTACTAAAGGATAAACTATAGGAACTTTATGACCTCTTTTTTCAACTAAAACTTTACTAACTGAAGCAGCAATTGCACTTCTTATCGCTTTAACTCTTTCTTTATTATTAATTCTTTCTAAAAATATTTTTGATGCTTTTGGAGCGTGCGCTTTTCTTCCACCTACTGTTCCTGGAGCTAATGCAGCAACTCTATTAAATTGCGTTCCAGATCTACTCATTATTTTTCTTGGAACTCTTGAAATTCCTATACCATAAACTCCTCTATATTCTCTTCTTCTTTTTGGCTGTCTTGTACTATATCTCATTCCAGCCCATTCATATGCGCCATATGCGGTTCTTCTTTTAGTTTGTAATGACAATACAGCTCTTAAAATAATATCTTCTCTGACAGGCTCATTAAACTGACTAGGCAAATTAATTTCGCTTTTCTTTGTTCCTGTTTTATCGAATAATGTTGCTTTCAATTTTTTCTCCAAAATCATTTCAACTCTGGTGTAGGCATCTGCAATCTTTTGGACGGTCTTATAGCATTGACTAATGTAATCAATCTATTTTGTGGCCCTGGTACTGAACCTTTTACTAATACATATGTATTTTTTACAATACCATAATTGTCAATTGGTTTTAATTCATCATTAGAAATTTTAAACAAATATTTGTTATAATCAGTTCTCATATGAAAGCCCATTTTAGAACCGTACGCTGCTCTGTACATAAGTTGCAAAGGTCTTCCCCATGCACTTAAAACTCCAGGTCTTCTCTGCCCTTTTTCAGATTTGTGATGTTTTAATCTTATACCAAATCTTTTAACAGGACCTTGATAACCTTTTCCTGTTGTTATAGAGTGAGCATCAACTAATTGTCCTGCCTTAAATACATCTTCAACTTTAATTTCTTTATCTAACACAGATTTAACATAATCTAATTGTTCTTGTACATTCCCGTTTATTCTAAGTTCAAAAAGTTCCGGCTTCTTTTTTCCAATACCTGTTAATTTTGGTTGTGTATAAACATTAATTCTTAATTCATCATATTCCCCAACATTCGCAGGAATAGGTTTTTCTTTTTTTGGTACACTAATTTTTCTTTCGATTTCTTTATCTAATTTTGGATTAATTATTTCCGTAGCAACTTTATTGTACTTATAGAATCTTAATGAGAAAATCTTTAACGGAGGACATTCAATGATTGTACAAGGAACGGAAAGAGTTTCATTTTTTGACGGACTATTTTTTCTCGTGTCTAAGAATTGAACAGTTGTCATACCTGCTTTGTAACCTGCGAAGCCAAGAACTTTAGAATCTTTTGGTTTTGCCCAAGCATTAATTCTTGCGTACGGACGTTTAGCTCTAGATCTAGGCCAAAACTGCATACTTCCATGTCTAGGACTTACTGGTCTTCCCATAAGTATGCTTGAGTTACGAAGTTATTTATAAAGGTTATTGTTAGTCTTGATTCCGTTAGGGTTTATGTAGAAAAAGAAGGTATTTTGAGGTTCTTAGAATAGTAAAGCGACTAAATAAGGCAGGATTTTGTTGGAAAGTGATGGAAAAGGGTTGGAAAACAACAGATTAAACAGAAATTACATCTTAGCGTAGCCATATAGAAAGTAAGTAAGAAAGTTGAACCAATTTTTCAACTTTTTTCTTTCTTCAAATTTGTGTCCGTCCTCCCTACCATCTTCCTCACCCACATCTTTCTTGAAGCATAAGAAACAGGATTCTTTATCTTAGAACAAAGAGAGTCCGGCTTGCATACGCCTATATCTATATAATATGCTTTATTATCGCAATTCGGAGGAAGTATTATTTCTTTGTCTTTCGAATATCTTAATTGCCCTATATAATCTTGTTCACGCAAAGGATTTTTCAACACTTTGTTCCACTCTTTAAATCGCATTTCTATCATTTGTTGACTCCACCCAACAGATTTCAAAAAATTGATTAATATAAATACAGATCTTTTTCTACCATCATTTATCTGTCCATTCAATATTAATTTAATACAGGGAGGAAATAATTTTTCAGGAATCGCTTCTTTTATTTCTTCATAATCTAATTTTTCAATTTTTCCATTTTCATTAAAATCTTTTTCTATATCTTTGTCATGCATTTTTTTTGAAGAATAATCAAACGCAGTAACAAATAAATCTTTAGCACTAAATTTAATAACATCTTTATTCAAATATTTATGAGAATTAATATAATCTATAGTTATGTTTTCAGGTTTTGCCAATTCCTTGTCAAACTTTAATACATTTTTTATATCTAAAGGAATAGAAACTAATCCTGATTTCTGATTTATCGAATAAACCGCTCTAAACAAATGCCTAGATGAAATCAAAACAGTATCAATATGCAATATTTCAAACACTTTAAATTTCCCATTAACAACTAATTTTGCCATAGGAATTTGCGTCTTTTTTTGTAATTCATCTATTGTTTCTTTCTTTAACAATTCATCTCCCAAAGGTTTCTCTATCATATTTTCCAAGTACATAGCAATTTTCTTAGGCGCTTCTGGAAATAATAATCTTGTTTCAACGCCTTCAACAGTTTCAGGAAACGCTTCCCAAGGAACCGCAATATGAAATCCGGCACGCCCAGAGAATTTAATTGTAACAGGAACATTATAATATTGTAACGCTCTGATTATTAAATCCGCTGCAATTATTGCATACTCTAAAAAATCAGAATCAATATCCAATATTAAATCCCAACCAATTCTTAATTTGTCTAACTCCTTTCTCTGCATTCCTGATTGTATTTCTAAAGGATCTCCCCACTTTTCTTCAGAAAAATTAAATGCAACAACTCCTTGTTTAACTAATTCTAATACATCTGAAGGATATTGTAATATATCAGGACGCTTTCCATAACCCCCATTTGCATATTGAACTCCTATTTCTCTATTTTGGGCTGCCTCAAAAATGGCATTTTGAATTTCAGGCTTAGAATAATACTTAATCAAATACGCTTTATCAATAAATATTTGTGGAGCCCCCATAAAAGACTTATTTTTATTCATATATTTAAAGGTGACTAGACAATAATACATAACATTTTTAAACACATCAAATAAAAACATAATTATGTGGAACCAAATTAAGACTACATTATTGCTAGGATTACTATCAGGAATACTTTTAGGCATAGGAAGTTTGTTTGGCATAAATGGGCTGATTTTAGGAATCACTATATCTTTTATTATGATTTTCATTTCCTATTTTTTCTCAGACAAAATTGCATTAGCAATGTATAGTGCAAAGCAAGTGACTGCAAAAGAAAAGCCGGATTTACATAAAATTGTTGATGATGTATGTAAAGCATCAAATTGTTTAAAACCAAAAGTTTATGTTATTAATACTCCGCAAGCGAATGCGTTCGCAACGGGAAGAAATCCAAAAAATGCATCTATTGCTGTCACAACAGGAATTATAGATTTATTAAACAAAGAAGAATTAAAAGGAGTTTTAGCACACGAAATAGGACATGTATTAAACAGAGATATTTTAATTTCTTCAATTGCAGCGATGATTGCATCAACAATTGGTTTTATTGCTTCTATGTTTAGATGGGGAGCAATTATGGGATCAGGAGGAAATGATAGAGGCAATGGAAATATTCTAGGATTGCTAATTTTATCCATTGTCACACCTTTAATTGCAATGCTAATTCAACTCGCAATTTCCCGTTCAAGAGAATTTCAAGCAGATAAAACTGGAGCTGAAAATATAAAAAATTCTGAATATTTAGCTACTGCATTAGAAAAAATTGAAGGCAGTGTTAAAAGATTTCCTTTAAGAGCGACTGGAACAACAGAAAGCACCGCACATTTGTTTATTTCAAATCCATTCAAAAATGAAGGATTTATTAGTATGTTATCAACACATCCTCCAACAAAAGAAAGAGCTAAAAGATTGAGAGATATGAAACTCTAAATAATCTTTATTCCCATTTTTTCTATCTTTTTCAAGAACTC
>CAYJUR010000008.1:0-5776 GCA_964373405.1 uncultured Methanosarcinales archaeon
ACGGCCCCGCGCACTTTCACGCTGAGTATCAGGGACAGCATGGAAAGTTTGGCTGACAGGATAGACGTGTAAACTTGGCTTTTCCATGCGGATGAGGCGATGCAGAGGTTGACAAGATAAATATATGATTTTAATTTATTATAAAAACCCTCTTCTTCAACTTCAACTTCATATTCCTGTAAAGGAACTATTTCTTTGTCTACAAAAAATCTTCTATTAAATAAAATATCCGCTTCAAACACCTCATATCCCTCTCCAATTAAATAATCTCTTAAAGGAGGAACTTCTGAAGGGATTTTAACAATACATTTAATTAATTTCACATTTTTGCCAAGATAACTTTTTGTAATTATTTCTTGTCTAGTGATACTTACATTATTTACAATTACAATTTTAAGAAAATCAATAGTTTCCTGAAGATTTTTAGGTAATACATAAAAGTAAGGCTCCATTTCATATTTGAGACACACAAATTCTCCTTCATATTTTCCAAAAATATGAATTATTGGTTTCCCATCTATTATTTTATATTCAGCATCCAAAGGAAAAAATCGGATTTTCACATACATCTATTACTGAGATTGTTTATAAAAGTTGAGCATTCACCACAAAATCCCTAATAGAATCAAAAAGCTTATAATACAATTATGCTTGCCTATTTGTATGAGACGGATTCTATTAACCATTATGCTTATTTTGTTAGCACTGCCTGTTTTTGCTCAAGAAGAAGCAGAGATGACTATAACTTCTCCTGATGGTTTAGTAATAAGATTCTATGACTTAGAAGCTCCCGGAGCTAGGGATTTAGCTAGGGATTTATTAAGGGACGAATCATTTACCATTGGAGAACATCCTGAGATTGCAGATCTTGAGAGAAGCGGAGCAATAAGAGTTTCAGGCACATCAGAAGCGGTAAAGCGATTATTAGGAGAAAATGATGCAGGAAGTTTCTTGACATTTGTTCTCTTTGGGCTTTTGGCAGCAGTACCTTTAGTCGTAGTTTATCACGAAATCAGCCTAAGACCTCATAGAAAGAGAAGGTAAATTATTTACATATTCTGACCAAATGCAAAAAAAATAACTAGATTTTAAAAATTCACTACCTGACTAACTTGCTTTCATAATGCATAATAACTTAATTATTAGATCCAAAATTAAGAAATGCAATCTAGGTTTGGATAAAGAAGAAAGCAGTATATAAATCTAATTTTTCATATTTCTCAAATATGGAGAATATCTCAAAATCAGCTTAACCTTTATAAACATCCCTTATTAAAAATCATATATGTTATACCTTATAGGACTTGGCTTAAATGATGAGAAAGATATTTCTATAAAAGGATTAGAAGCAATTAAATCCTGTTCTAAAGTTTTTCTTGAAAATTACACATCAATTTTAAATAATTCCCTACCATCTGATTTAGAAAAGTTCTACAATAAAAAAATAATTCTTGCAAATCGAAATTTGGTAGAAACCGAAAGTAACAAAGTCTTAACAAACGCAAAAACAGAAAACATCGCTTTTTTAGTTGTTGGAGATGTATTTTCAGCAACCACACATACAGATTTATTCCAAAGAGCTCTAAAAAAAGGAATCAAAGTTGAAATTATAAACAACACATCAATAATGAACGCAATTGGAATAACTGGATTACAATTATATAAATTCGGAAAAACAACTTCTATAACTTATCCAGAAGAAAATTTCAAGCCAGAAACTGCGTATGATGTAATAAAGATGAATAAAACAAACAAACTTCACACTCTCATTTTGCTAGACATAAAAATGAACGAAAAAGGATTCAAACAAAGGACATTTATGACTATAAATGAGGCAATAAAGATATTTAAAAAAATTGAACAAAAAAGAAACGAAAAGGTTATAACCAAAGACACAAAATTGATAGGTTGTGCAAGATTAGGAAGCACAAATCAAACAATAAAAGCGGGATTAATAAAAGATTTAGAAAATTTCGATTTTGGAAAACCTTTACATTGTTTAATAGTTCCAGCAGAAATGCATTTCATTGAAGAGGAAATGTTTGAGTATTATACTAAATAAAAATTGTAAGTGAGATAAACTATGTCAAACGAATTTATAACAACAAATATTACGGGAGTTTATGTATTTGATAACGGAAAATTAAAAGATTCTGTTATGTTTAATATTAAAAATATAGAAGAAATAAATCAAAAGCTTCAAAATCTAGAATGGCTTGACGAAGAAATTTTATTAACAAAGAAATACAAAGATTCTATTTTTATAGGCAACAAAAAAGGAAAAATTGACGGAATTAAAATTTCCCAAGATTCAAAAAAGGAAAAATTTATAGAAGAATATTTCTCCAAACCAAAAAATATAAAGCAATTTAAATTTATAGATACAATTTTAACAAAAAGAGAAGTTAAAAATTCAGTTACCCAAGATTTATTAATAATTCAATCTATTAAATCCATAGACGACTTGAAAAAATCTAGCTCTATGATAATTAAAAGACTAAGAGATTGGTACGAAATTTATAATCCAGAATATTCGGCGAGAACTTCTGCACACGACGAATTTTTGGAAACTATACTTAAAAAAAATAAAGATCAAATTTTGAGCGACTTAAATTTGAAAAACGAAAATTCGATGGGCTCGGATTTGAATAAAGACGACATTGAAGCGATTATGAATCTCGCACGACAAATTGAAGATATTAAAAAAAATATTGATAAAGAAGAAAAATATATTGAAAAATTGATGACTAAAAATTGTCCAAACTTATACGCTATATGTGGAACTCTTCTTGGTGCAAAATTAATTGAACTTGCTGGTGGTTTAAGAGAACTATCAACTTTTCCAGCAGGTACAGTACAACTTTTAGGAGCAGAAAAAGCTCTATTCAGACATTTAAGAAAAGGAAATAGACCTCCAAAACATGGTTACATAATTACACATCCTTTAGTTGCAAATGCTAAAAGTAAAGGAAGAGCTGCAAGAGTTTTGGCAAACAAAGTTTCAATCTCAGCAAAAGTTGATTATTTTAAAGGAGAATTTGTTGGAGAAAAATTAAAAAATCAAGTTGAGAAACAACTTAAAAATGTATGATAAAAAATAATATAAATAAAGACAAAATCAAACGATAAACATGGCAAAAATAATTGAAGAAGGAAGGAGATTTTTGGTCGAATCAGAGATTCATCATAGATTCGATTTTATTGAAAAAGTTAAAGGTGTATCATACAGAATATGGGAACCAAAGAGATCAAAATTTGCAGCAGCCGTAATGAAAGGTCTGAAAAATGATGCTTTTGAAGAAAACTCAAATGTACTTTATCTTGGAGCTTCACATGGATATACTGCATCATTTGTTGCAGAAATATGTACAAATGGTTCAATTTTTGCACTCGATTTTGAACCAAGAGTTGTTAGAGATTTAGTAATTGTTGCAGAAAAAAGAAATAATTTAATCCCCATTTTGGGAGATGCAAAAAATCTTGAAAGTTTCCGACACAAAATTTTGCCCATCTTTGATGTATTATTTATGGATATAGCACAAAAAGATCAAGCAGAAATTTTCATAAGGAATCTTGTGTTTTTGAAAAAAGGCGGAATTGGATATTTGGCATTAAAAGCAAGAGCAGTAGATTCTACAGCGAATCCAGAAGACATATACAGAATGGTCGAAAAGAAATTAAATGAATCAGGTCTTATAAAAATTCTTGAAGAAATCAGCTTAGAACCCTTCGAAAAAGACCATTTAATGTTTGTGGTAAGGAAGAATTAGTTAATAATAACAAAGCCTAAATCAGTTCTAACAATTCCATTAAATTTGCCATTTACAAAATTTTCAAAAATAGGCCATCTTTTATGATAAATATATGCAACTCTTTCAACATTAAAAACTTTAGGACTTGCTGATAAAAATGCAATTTCCATTAAAATATAATTGACTCCCTCATTAATCGCCCAAAACCCTTATAAATAAGCTTATCTTATAGTAAGAAAGTAAGGAGGTAAGAAAATGGTTTTGGAAACTATAAAAATGTCTTCAAAAGGACAAATTGTAATCCCACAAGACATTAGAGAGGAAATAAAAGCAGGAGAAGGAACTTTGTTTGTAGTGATTGGGAATAAAGACACAGTAATATTAAAGAAAATTCAAACTCCCTCACAAGAAGAACTGTTGCAAAATCTTAAAAATATTGCAAAAGAAGGAAAAAAACGGCTGCAGTCTATGGGTTATGATGAATCAGATATTCCTAAAATTGTGGCGAAATCTAGGAGATAAAAATGAGTGTAGTATTGGATACAAACACTCTAATTTCTGCAATTATTTGGGATGGAAGTATTGCTGAAAAGATGCTTACTGAGTTTATTAAAAATCAAAAAAATTTGCAGAGAATGCCCTACCTCAACCCTAAAGGGTGAGGTTTGAACGGGCATTCTCTTAAAAATGCAAATTTTTGGGATATGTCAAAGACGGCAAGTCTTTGAGCACAGTCGCGAATTCCATCATTAGTTCATAACATATAATCACAAACTAGTGGAATTCGCGATGTTAAAAAACCAAGAACAAACCTCACAAAAACTTTAAGTTTTTGGGAGTTCCAAAAAGTCATGCCAAGGTAATTGGCAGGACTCCTGAAAATCTTTGATTTTCATGAGCTTTGCTTTTTGTAACATTCATCACCAATGCTAAAGCAAGGTGTTTTCTGGTTTTTAAATATAAAACAAAAATATACATTTCATTAGAAATCCTCGCAGAATTCCAAAAAATTCTAAAAAGAGAATTTAAATATGATGATGAACAAATATTACATATAACTGGACAAATATTAGCATTTACAATTTCAATAGAAACAAATGTTAAAGTTGATGTTGTAAAAGATGATTCTGACGATAATATGTTTATTGAATGTGCTTTAACAGCCAAAGCCGAATATATAATAACCAGGGATGAACATTTGCTTAAAATCGAAGAATATGAAGGCATCAAAATAATAACTCCTAGAATGGCAAGAGCTATGTTTTAAGATTTTGCGCCACAAACTTTATATATAAATCTAACATTCAATAAGGTATGAGGAAGGAAATTCTGTTTTTGATTGCTATTTTAACTATTTTTTTAGCTGTTTTAATACTATCAAGCTGTAATATTACAGGAAATGCAGTTAAAGAAGGAACTCCTGAATTTGATGCTGCTTTGAATGCTAGAATTGAGGAATGTAATCAAAAGGGTATGAGTTTGGTTGGCAGCAAATGCTTTCAAGAAGTTGCTTTTGAATTTAACAGACCTGCTTTATGCAGTCTTGCTGGAACTTATAAAAATCATTGCATTGTATTCGTAGCAGCAAAAACCAAAAATCCAGAACTATGCCCTCTTGCAGGTAAAATGGAGAACATATGCTTACATAGTTTAGGAATTGAAACTCCTAACGAAGACGAGTAAACATTTCCTTTGTTTAGATTACTTCTAAAATTAGTTTTTTATTTCAAGTTCATTTTTAGATGGCTGGCGCTTAAATGCATTTGTCAATATTGAATGATTCCAACAAATATTTTATAAATAACTCCTTGTTTAAGTATAAATATGACCATAAAATTTTATAATACTTTAAGCAGAGAAAAGGAAGAATTTGTTCCTATTGAAAAGGACAAAATCAAGCTATACACTTGTGGCCCTACTGTTTATAATTTTGTTCACATCGGAAATTTAAGAACGTATATATTTGAAGATATTTTAAAAAGAACTCTGCGATATGCTGGCTATGAAATAAATCATGTGATGAA
>CAYJUR010000008.1:5786-16954 GCA_964373405.1 uncultured Methanosarcinales archaeon
AGATGTAGATGACAAAACTATAAGAGACAGCATAAAAGAAGGCATATCTTTATCAGAATTCACAAAAAAGTATTCTATTGCATTTATACATGACTTAAACACACTTAATATAGAACATCCTGAAGTTATGTGTTCCGCAACAAAGCACATCAATGAAATGGTTAATATAATTAAAAAATTATTAGACAAAGACATAGCATACAAAGGCATAGATAATTGTATATATTTCAATATAACAAAATTTAAGGAATATGGAAAATTGTCAAAAGTCGATTTATCACAGCTTAAAGCTGGAGCTAGGGTTTCTCATGACGAATATGAAAAAGAAAGTCTTGCTGATTTCGCATTATGGAAAGCTTGGGACAAAAATGATGGTAACGTTTTTTGGGAAACAGAGTTAGGCAAAGGTAGACCCGGATGGCATATTGAATGTAGCGCAATGGCAATGAAATATTTAGGAGAACATTTTGATATTCATACAGGAGGTGTTGACTTAAGATTTCCACACCACGAAAATGAGATTGCTCAGTCTGAAGCTTTTTCTGAGAAAAAGTTTGTCAATTATTGGTTGCACGCTGAACATTTATTAGTTAACGGAAAAAAGATGTCAAAATCTTTGGGCAACTTTTATACATTGAGAGATTTGTTAAACAAAAATAAAGATCCAATTGTAATTAGATATTTATTATTATCAATCCATTACAGACAACAATTAAATTTCACATTCGAGTCACTAGATGCTTCAAAAAAAGCTTTAGACAGATTAATAAATTTTATGACAAAATTAAAAGAAGTTATTGAAGATGACAATACATTGGATAAAAATATTTTTGTTGATACATTATTAACAGAATTAAAAAGTAAATTTATTGAGTCCATGGATGATGATTTGAATATATCTGAAGCATTAAGTGGAATATTTGATTTTGTAAATGAAATAAATAAGTTAGAATTGTCAAGCATAGATGCAAAGGAGATTTTAGAAAGATTCCAACATTTTGATCACGTTCTTGGAGTTTTGCATCAAGATGAGATAGTTTTAGATGATGAAATAGATAATTTATTGAAGCAAAGAGAAGAAGCAAGAAAGGCTAAGAACTTTGAAGAAGCTGATCTTATTAGGAAAAGGATTGAAAATGCGGGCTATGTGATTGAAGATACTGATAAAGGTGTCAGGGTAAAGAGGAAGTAGATTTTTCTTTGAAAACCACACAAATCTTTATAAATAACTGCTTATTAATATGACTGTAATGGGTTGTTTTGTGTTTTGTAAGAGTTCTGATGTATAACTTTGAGGTTGGAAAAATGACATATGTTGTAGAAGAACCGGGTGTAAGAATGGGATCTGAATTAGATAGTTGCAAATCCACAAGTGATAATGGGTCTAATAATCGGTCAAGTGAAACTAGGACGTTGCTTAATGAACTCGAAGGTTGATTTTATAATAGAGAGGAAGAAGAAACAATGGTATACGATTCTAATAGTGTTGAATCATTACAAACAAGATTATATATAATTAGTAAAATAGGCACTACAGCATTGCAACGAGCAAGAAGTGAAAAACCTTCTAAAAACAAAAGGGCTACTTCTGAGCTTTTGATGGAATATGTTCAAAGAAAGAAAAGAGAAAAGGAAGAAGCAGAAGAAGCAAAAAGAGAGGAAATGGAACTAAAGAAAGAAAGAGAAGAATTATTAGAAAGAAGTAATAAATTTAGAAATTCTTTTGAAAATATTGTTAATGGTATTTATTGGGAGATTGGAAAAAGAGTAATCCCTGTTGAAGAAAATAACAATCCAAGAAATCCATATGAAGCAAAACCAAAACAACTAAAATCAGCTAAAGATGTCATTGAAAAAGAAATTGCAAAACGAAAGTATGGACTTAGAGATTTAGTTGAAGAAAAGTCTATCAAAGAATTAAAAGAAGAGAAGGTAACTGAATATAAACAAAAAGCGGCTGGCGAAATAGATAGAATAATACAAAATACTATGGTTACGAGCAGAAATACAATAAATGATCACCCTTATAATGTTACAGCATTAATGTATCAAAAAAAACTAAAAGAAGCTCTTGTTACAGGACATCAAAGACAAAGTAATAATGTTTATAGAAACGGCTATTTAGAATTGCTTAAAGATGTGTCTGTTCAATATGACGGAGCTGCGAGAAAAGGAATGAAGGCTGCTATAAGAGAGATTGAAGAAAAAAATAAGTTAGATTCAATATTAATTAAAACAAAAACACAAAGAAAAGATGTAGAAGTATTATTGGATAAAGAAAAAGTTAGAGCTGCAGTTAAGGAAGATCTTGCAAGAAAACTTGAAGGAATTGCAAACACTCCTATAACTGAGTCTTATAATGAGACTCAAAGAAAAGCAGACCTTGATTCACATATTGGAGAAGTTAAAACTCTTAAAAATTCCAGTCGTCTGGAAATAAAACTAGCTGCTGAAGAAGTAATTTTAAAAATAAATAGAGAAGAACCAAAGAAAAAAACTTTAGGAGACAGATGGAGAGGTTTCAAAAAAGCTATTTCAAGAATCGCAAACTATGAAGTAATCCCTGCCAAATACTATTAGATCTCAACCTCTAATTCAAAACCAAATCTTTCTGTTTTTATTCCTTTTTTAATATCTTCCTTAAATTCAATCTTTAAAGCTCTTGTTGAAGCCTTCAAATCTGGAATTATTGATTCTATTATTTGTTGCATTCCTTTTTTATTTTCCTGATTCAATTTAATCTTCAACACTAGTATATCCGTTTTCAAAGACAAATTTTTCTCAGACTTAAATCTTCTAACTGATGACAAAATATCAACTAAGACATCCCCTGCTTTTTCAACAGAATCACTTACTAAATTTGGATTATATTTGGGCCATTTGGAGATATGAATAGATTTATGCCCGTCTTTAGAAGAAAAGTATATATGATATATTTCTTCAGTAATAAAAGGCATTATTGGAGCCATCATTTTCAAAACGCACAAAGTAACTTCATAAACAGTATACAAACAAGAAATATGCGCATCTTTCCCATATTCAGAATCATATCTTTCTTTATTATACATCCTATCCTTTATGATTTCCATATAATTGTCGCAAAAAGTTTGGTAAAAGAATTTCTCAACGTCCATTTTTGTTCTACTAAATTCATAATTAGAAAAACTTTCAGTGCAATCTTTAATTAATCTATTTAATTTAGAAAAAATCCACGCATCAGAAATCCATAATCGACTTGGCTTTTCTAAATTATACTTAAATTCAGTCAAATTCGAAATTGCAAATTTGGATGAATTAAATAATTTTGTGACCATCTTTTGCCCAGTAATAATATCTTTCTCCATATAAGGCAAATCATCTCCCAATCGACTTCCAGCAGCCCAGAATCTTAAAGCGTCGCCACCATATTTTTCTAAAATAACTTGAGGTTCTACTGCATTTCCTTTGCTTTTACTCATTTTTTCCTTGCCAGCTAATACATGACCGGAAATAACAATATCCTTCCAAGGAATATCATAATTATTATACAAACCTTTGATTATCGTATAAAACGCCCATGTTCTAATTATGTCGTGTGCTTGTAATCTTAAAGACATAGGATATTTGTTTTTAAAAGATTCTTCGTCAACAGCCCAGCCTAATGCAATTTGTGGAGTTACTGAAGAAGTTGCCCAAGTATCCATAACATCTATTTCTGGAATTAATTCAACATTTTCATAACCTTTCGGTTTATCAACTAATGGATTAATTGGTAATTCAGATTCATCGGCCAAAATAATATTGCCTTTTTGGTCATACCAAACAGGAAAAGGTACTCCAAAATGTCTTTGTCGAGAAATGCACCAATCCCAATTTAAATTCTCAACCCAATGCACATATCTTGATTTCATATGTTCAGGATACCAATTTATTTTATCTCCAGCATCCAATAATTTTTGTTTATTGTCTAAAACATTAACAAACCACTGAACCGTATTAAGATATTCTATTTCAACACCTGAACGTTCATAAACATTAACTGCGTGAACAATCTCTTTTTGTGAAACTAAAACATCTAAATTTTTCAGATCTACAAGAATTTCTTTTCTTGCGTCTTTTATTGACATACCTTCATACTTCCCAGCTCTATTATTCAATTTTCCATTTTTCTCAATAATCGCTCTTAATGGCAAGTTATATTTATGCCATTTTGCAATATCTTCTTTATCACCAAACGTACAAACCATGATTAATCCAGTTCCTTTATCCATCTCAACACTTTCGTCAAACAAAATCGGAACTTCGTAATTGAACAAAGGAACTTTTGCAAATTTGCCTTTCATTTTTTTATATCTTTCGTCATCAGTATGTGCAAACAAAGCAACACACGCAGGAATTAGTTCAGGCCTTGTTGTTGCAATAACTAAATCTTCTTGTCCACATTTGAAAATAATTTCGTTAAAAAAAGATTTCATATCAACACTTTCAAAATCTGCTTGTGCAACTGCTGTTTGAAACAGTGTATCCCAAGAAATAGGAGTTTCTTTTCTATAAACCAAACCTTTTTTATACAAATCAATAAATGATTTTTGAGAAGTTTTTACTGAATGTTTGTCTATTGTGGAATACGAATTTTCAAATTCGCACGACATACCTATATCAACCCAATCTTGGTTAAAATCAGGCTTTATTTCTTCAATAGTTTTCGTGCATAAATCAATAAAATCTTGTCTAGACATTCTTAGCGATTTTACATTCTTTGTTTTCACAACTAATTTTTCTGTTGGCAATCCATTATCATCCGTTCCCCACGGGTAAAAAACATTTTTTCCTCTCATTCTGAAAAATCTTGCAATGAAATCACCTTGCGAGTACGAAAAGGCGTGTCCCAAATGCATTTTCCCAGAAACTGTAGGCGGAGGAGTATCTATACTGAAAATTAGTTTTTTGCTGTTTTTATCAAACTTGTAAATATGATTATCATTCCAATATTTAATCCATTTCTTTTCTGCTTCTTTAAAATCGTATTTTATGGGTAGTTCCATACATACTTTGAATTTAATGTCTTTTAAAAGCTTTTCTTAGGAATAGTAGAAATCCCAAAACATTAAACATATAAATTCAAACAAATCTTCAGCTTCAAATGGAAGAATTCAAATGCATATTACCAAAAAATACGTTTGCTGATGTTAAAGCCCAATATCCTGATTCTGAGATAGTCTCATTCTTAATCCCTTGTATAATGATAAGCTCAGATAACTACAATATTCTAATTGAGATGGTCAAAGGCAATGTTGTTATTGATATTGAAAAAAACAAAGTAGCTAAAATTCCAACTTTGCAGGACGCAAATTTAAAGGAACTTAATATACTTGAACTAGGTATGAAATTTCCGGAATTCAAAGCCGAAGATTTTGTTGACTACCTTCAACTAGCAGCTCCCGTAATTCAAGATTTAATAGATTCGTTGTTAAAAAAAGAATTGCTAGAATACGAAGATGGCATGTACAAAGTCGCACCAAGATTCAAATTCTTATATTATCCTAAAATATTCGCTTCAAAAGAAAAACCAGTAAAAATTAAAGTGATTGAAAATACAAATCTAAGTATGATTAAACCTACATATCATATAGGAACAATGATAGAAAAGTACGGTAAAACAATTTCTATAAACAGCATTGAAGAATGTTTCATTCTGTATCATAAGCCAAAGAGAAAGTAATCTAAGAATTTTCTACCCAATCTTTATAAACATCTCATATCAAAATCAATATATGAAACTCGGAGCATTAATCAGTGGAGGAAAAGACAGCATATATGCTATGTATAAAGCCGTACAAGAAGGCCACAAAATAGTTTGTTTAATCACAATTGAAAGCGAAAACAAAACATCTTGGATGTTTCACACACCAAATATACATTTAACAGAATACCAATCAAAATCTCTAGGAATCCCATTAATTAAAATAAAAACTAAAGGAGAAAAAGAAACTGAACTAAAAGATTTAAAAGAAGCAATAACTCAAGCAATTGAGAAATACCATGTTGAAGGAATTGTTTGTGGCACATTATATTCAAAATATCAGTGGGAAAGAGTCGACAAAATTTGTGGAGATTTAGAAATAAATGCACTTTGCCCACTATGGCAAATTAATCAAGAACAATTGTTGCACGATTTAATAAAAAACAAATTTGAAATTATTATTTCATCAATCGCGTGTGACGGATTGAATAAAACTTTTTTAGGCAGAAAGTTTAATGAAGATTTAATAAAAGATTTAGTAAAGCTCAACAAAAAGATAGGAATAAATGTAGCTGGCGAAGGCGGAGAATACGAAAGTTTGGTATTAGACATGCCTTTGTTTAAGAAAAGAATAAAAATAGTGAAAGCCAAACTATTAATGGAGAGCGAAAATACGGGAATTTATAAAATAGAAGATGTAAAATTGGTTAACAAATAATGGAAAACTTCATAAAATACGAAAAATTAATTCCAGAAAAAGAATGGCATAATTATATTGATGATTTAGAAAAAGAAGTTGAAGAATTAATAAAAACAAATAACAAAAACATTAAAAACAAAAAAATCACAAAAGATGAATTATACAATCAACAAAAAATCGAACTAAAGAACGCAATAATTGAAGCCATAAAAACCCGAATACCCCAAAACAACGAAAAATTTGCAGTCTTCTTTTCTGGAGGAGTTGATAGTACTTTAATATCATTCATACTCAAGCAATTAAAAGAGTCAAAAACAGAATCGATAAAAGTTCCAGATTTCACTTGCTACACAGTAGGCTACAAAGTAGAAGAGTCAAAACTTCCACTAGATATAATTTATGCTCAGGCAGTAGGGGATGAACTAAAGCTAAAAGTTGTTACAAAATTATTTAATCTAGAAGAAGCTGAAAAAATAATTAAAAAAATTTCAAAAATATTAAAAGAGAACGACAATAAAGGAATAAATCTTGTAGTTAATGCTGGAGTTGGTGCAGTTGTTGTTGCTGCAACTTATATAGCAGATGAAAAAATATTCTTTTCAGGATTAGGTAGTGAAGAAATTTTTGCGGGCTACAAAAGGCACGAGAATGCAAAAGACAAAAACAAGGAGTGTTGGAATGGTCTTAAACAAATGTGGAAAAGGGATTTGGAAAGAGATTTCACAATCGGAAAGGCACTAAAAATTGATGTAAGAACGCCTTTCATGGACGAAAATGTAATTAAAATAGCTATGCTGATTGATGCAAATAACAAAATTAACAAGGAACACAAAAAAATTGTTTTACGGGAAATTGCTGAAGAGATGGGATTAAATCCAGAATATTCTTGGAGGAAAAAATTAGGCGCCCAGTATGGAAGCAAATTTGACAGGGCTATCGAAAAATTAGCAAAAACCAAAGGGTTTAAAACAAAAGACTTATATCTAGAAGGCCTAAAAAGATAGATTTAAATATTGAATTTTCTTTCTTCCAAAAATGCCGGAATATCAAGACGAAACATTTTTGAGAAGGGGAGATATTTTTTCAACTGATTTTAGCTATCTTATTTGTGATGGGGGTCCACATCAAAATCAGACATCTTTTAATGACTATCCAAAAAAATATATTGTTTTTAATGTTGATGATGATCATTATACATTACTTGAACTTCCTTCAATACACAATTTAAATCCTGTCAAATCCCCTTTTAAAGTTCTATTTCATGATAAAAAATACTTAGGTCGTCGTAAAGAAGAAAATCGTGATTTAGACCAGCTTTTCAGTGAAAAAGTACATCTTGATAAAGTTGTTGAATTTTTATTTGAAGAATTTAATACAAAAGCAAAAGAATTCAGGAAAAAATTATGTAAAGAATTTAAAGAGGAAGAAGAAGACGCTATTAAAAGATTGAGAAGATTGAGACTTAAAATCAAAAAAGTAGTAGAGATATAAAATTAAATCAACTTATCACTCACAAATTCTACTGTGCAGCCAAAACATAACCTATATAAACAATCAATACTAGTTCTATAAAATGTTAGAACAACTCATATCAATTTTCGACAATTTTTTATTCAAATTACTCAGTTCTATAATCATTCTTTTAATAGGACTAATAATTGGAAAAATTTTGGGAAGGTTTGTTATAAAAGCGTTGTATGAAATTGAAGGAAACAACATTATGAAATTTGTTGGATTCAGAATTAACATTGAAAAAATCTTTGGAGAATTAACAAGCACAATAATTTACATATTTACATTCTATCTTGCACTTAGTCAATTTGGGATAACAAATCTTGTAGTTTATGGAACTGGAATAGTTATCCTTTTAATTGTGGGAGTATCATTCTTACTTTCGATTAAAAATTTTATTCCAAATTTGTTTGAGGGATTTATTGCGAGAAGAAGGTATCATCTAAAAGTAGGTAATAATTTCAAATTTGATAATACGTCTGGAAGAATAGAAAAAATCACATTAAAAGATATTAGGATAAGGACAAAAGATAATGAATTATTATTTATTCCTTACACCTATTTAAAGAACTAATTTCCCAAACTTTCAAGCATACTCACAATATTAAAAATCGCACTTCTTGTAAACGATTCCATATTCTTATTTTCAGCAATATCTTCGAGCTCTTGTAATGCATTATGAACTTTAACAAGCCTCTCTTCTTTTTGTTTCAATATCCCTATAACTTTAGAAAGGGACTCTTTAACATTTTTGTTTGTTGCATCGTCATTAATTATTTCACCAAGTACGTCCACAACCTCTTTTATTTCACCATCTATTTTAACTTCGCTATTCATTTCTTCAAGCTCTCCTGAACTTCTTTTTGAAGTTTTTGTGTCTTTTCTCTTATTTTAGATTCTTGCTTTTCAAGACTATCGATTCTTATGTTCATCATTTCTTTTTTTTGTACTAGATCTTTTTCAATTTCTTTGTTAGATTTTTTTATCATAATACTTCCAACAATCTTATATGCAGATTCCTGAGTTTTAATTTCATTCATTGCTGAATCTATTTCCGAAACTTGAAATTGAAATTGTTGTTTTTGCATATTTAATTGAGAAAGACTTTGTTCATACATTGAAAGTTGTTGTACTTTTTCTTCAGTTGTCATTTTATGTTCTCCATTTTTTCATAAACTTCTAATATTTTCGCAATAGTACTAAAACATGTTTTCAAGGCTATTGTATCTTTTGCTGTTATATAAACCTTTTCAGATACTTTGATCTCAAATCTTTCTTTTTTTAGATTCTCAAGTTCAGTTTTAAGAATCTTTAATTTGTCTTTCGACTTGATATTAATTATAGCTTCATACATCGGTTACCATCCATAGTTTACTAACAGTTGCAACCAAAATAATAAGCGGTAACAGATGTGCTCAGTGATGACAAGTAATAAATAAAAATGTTGTCGTCATTGACACATTATCATACTGCCTTAACTTTTGTAACACTAGTTCTTGTTTTGTACAATACTCTTCCACCACAGTAAGGACATCTTATCTTCTTTCTTAAATAATCAGGTCCAATTTCTTTTCCGCATTCAAAACATTTAAATTTCATTTTTGCCTCACTTGCTTACATAAGCTTTTCCTGTAAATTTAGTGTCACATTTTGTGCACTTATAAATTCCATTACTAACTCTTTTGACATTAACATATGAACAATAAGGACATTTTTGTTTCTTTTTTTGATCTTTCTCAATGTTATAGAATAAATTTCTAATCCTTCTTCCGTATCTTGTTCCGAATCTACCAGTTGACTTTCCCATTTTTTATATTCTCCTTGGTCTATACGAATGAAATGAGTATAGTCCGCTTCTTCTCACTTTCTTGAAAGAAAGTGGTTGACTCTCCCATTTTTTATACCTTCATCATCCTAAATGGGGCTGCCCGGACTTTCCCACTTCTCAAAGAGTTGTGATTTGAACCGGGGTCCAAAGGTCCCAAACCTTCGATGATGGACCAAACTACACTACAACCCCAGTGCATAGAAAAAAGGGGGCATTTATAAAGGTTATTGAAAGCTATATAAAAAAGCCAAAACAAGAATAAAAAAATATTTATTTAGTCAATCTTGCACTACCATAAACAATTCCTGTTGTAGGATCTAATAAAACGATTGATTTATAATTAATTAGATTGATATTAGACGGAATTTCATATTTCTGCATTCCTTTAGGCTTTACTAAATCTCCAACAATTTCATATTTACTTTCCCAAACATGTCTTGCTTCAGATGGTCTTCCTATAGTCGATAAGTAAACATTAATATTATCATTTCTACCAACTTCAAAATAGTCGCTAAACTCTAAAATCAAATCTCCTTTTGATTCGTATATTTTATATGATCCAATTAATAATTGACGATTAGGTTCAAAATTGTTAGAATACATTGATTCATCTTTTTTAGGTTCAATTGCCTCATCAACAATAACGTATTTAGTATCTTCAACAACATTTTCAACAACATCTGCATCATTTACTGCTCCGTTATCAACAACATTATTATCTGTCATAGGTTGTTTTTGGGTACAAGCAGTTAAAGTCAAAATCAAAATCAACATTAAAATCATTATCTTTTTCATTATAGCACCTATACTTTAGAAGAATTTGCCTATATAAAAATGTATCTTGAAAAAAAATAAAAAACCCCTCAATTAGGGGAAAAAGATGGAGATGAGATGGAGTATAAATCAAAAATAATCTTCAATCACAATCAATTTTTCTTCCCATTCAACCATATTAGGTTTCATAAAATTTGTTAATTTCATTTTAGCCTCCCAAATATCCGAACATAAAGCCTTCTTCAGCATCGCTTATTTCATCAGCATCAAATAATTCTTCAACACCTTTGTCTTCATAAATATCGTAGTCAACTAATTCAGTTTCATTGGCTTCAAAAAACCAATCAATTTTTTTTCCATTACATGCATTCATTTTATCACCTCAATTTTTTAAATAAATTTATTAAACCCCACTGAGAACTGCTTATCAAAACTCCTCATTCTTTTTTCAGTTCTTAATCTAATTTTGGCATCAATATTATTTCTCATAGTGTTTGCTCTCATCACATCAAAAAATGTATTTTTCATGTTCCCCATTTTGTTATCGTTGTTTATCATTTTTGTAGCCTCCTTTTTCTATAGAGGACTTTGAATAACCTCACTTTTCACACGAATTCAAAGTACTCTTCTGA